>CAZTJM010000045.1:0-30420 GCA_964613865.1 uncultured Limnohabitans sp.
CAATCTTTTTCCCGACTACATGAGTACCCCCACTCCGGAAAACAGCCTGAAAAACTGGGCTTTGCTGATCGTCTTAACCCTGATTTGGGGCACCTCATTTATCCTGATCAAGCGCGGGCTGGAGGTATTCAGTCCAGGCGAAGTCGGAGCCTATCGCATGGTCGCAGCTGCTACCCTTCTGCTGCCACTCTCCCTTCCCAAGATCAAAAACCTGAGCAAAACCCAAGTCAAAAACCTGATCTTGGCCGGATTGCTCGGCAGTTTCTTTCCCGCCTTCCTATTCCCCTTGGCCCAAACTCAAATAAGCAGCTCGCTCACCGGCGTTCTCAATGCGCTTACCCCCCTATTTGTGGTATTGGTTGGCGCCTTGTTTTTTGATACCCAGATCACCAAGCGAAATGCGCTTGGGCTCCTTATCGCCTTTGTCGGTGTGATCATTTTGGTCACCTACAAGGAAGGCGGAGGCTGGGACTCGCTTTCCGGAATCAATGCCTACGCATTGTTTGTCATTGCTGCCTGCATCTGCTACAGCTTTAACCTCCACGTCATAAAAACTCGCTTCACCAAGCTAAAATCCATAGAAATCTCCTCGATTTCTCTTCTGATGATTCTTCCCTTGGCCTTGATTTATCTTTTTGCCGGCACGCAGTTTTCCTATAAACTCGTCACGCATCCCCAAGCTTGGGAGGCATTGGGGTATATCACCGTCTTGGGCATGGTGGGCACCGCAATTGCCCTAATCCTATTCAACATCATGGTGAAAAGTGCCAGTCCATTTTTCGCCAGCTTGGTCACTTATACTATTCCCATCGTGGCGATCATGTGGGGCGTCTTGGACGGGGAGGTGCTGCTGATCGGTCACTACATCGGTATCGCCGGGGTGATCTTGGGGGTGTGGGTAGGAAACAAACGACGCTAGCCTTCTTATTTACCCTCCTGAAACTGCTTCAACTCTTTTTTGCTTAGTTCCATGGTAACCACCTCGACTGGGTGGGCAACTGTCAGTTGCGTAGGAGCCTTTATTTCTTGATTTCCTTCTTCAGTAGCGAACAAAACAGGAAAGTAGAGATACCTAAACTTATCCATGTCACTTTTTTCCACTTTTTGGTTGACCATCATCACGCGAATTCCATTCTGGTAGTGATTTCCTCCTGACTCCGCCAACTCCTGTCCCGGAAAAACCTCATCTCCTATCTGCACCTTTTGGGAGCCTGATTTCAATACGATCAGCTTGGTCAGCGTCCCGTCCTCATGGTAAATCTCGATGAAATTTTCCTCGGCTGTAAAGGTGAGATTGTCGCTAGTGGACTCAAAATCCATCTTCATATCCGCGATGACTCCCTTTCGGGGAGCCACGATGGTGGTGGGAGCGTCGAAGTGAAAGGACACTCCCACATAAGCATCGGCATTCACTTCACTCTTTACGACTTTGGAAATATTGGTATTTACGCTTGCACGAACGGCGGTGCCTTCCGCTACGGGAATGAGGTAAACGGGATCGACTTTTGACTTCCCAAAAATACTGCCTTTCGCGTAGCTGTAAGAATACCTGTAGTTTGTGCTCTGTCCGGCCAAGGTCGGCTTCAAAGTCGCCACTTTAGAACGTCCAGGAGAAGCTACCGATGTCACATTTGCCCCGCCCGGAATGGTCATGTTCTGAAGATCTGAAAAGCTGATAATCACCGAATAGGGAATTTTGGCCGTATTAACCGCATAGATCACCACGTTCTGTTGGGAATCCCGCTCAGACTCCAGGGTAATTTGTGCGTAGGTATTGCAGGCTAATGAAGCGACTAAAAGGAAAGAGAAAACAAGTCTAAGCATATGGGGGATGGTAAAAATCTTCCCCAAAATAGAGACTCAAAACTAAATCCAAAGGTTTAATCAAAGAAATTCATTCGTTGCCTCCAGGCAAAAGCCAACATCGGAAGTTGTTGATAGGAATTGACCCCGGCCTTGACGCCTTGGCTTTTTAGGAAAATGTCGTTGGATTTGCGGCTCAGCTCAATCGAAAAGGGCTGAAAGACTTCGCTTGCCTCACGGATGGAATTCAGGTCGTTTTTGATGCCCACAGAGAGATTTTTAACCCACTCTTTGTATTCGTCGGGCGCCATCCGGTAGTAGTCCCGCATCTGGTACTGCAGCAGCCGCAAATGCCCGGAATATCGCAAAAGTGGATCTTCAGAGTTGGTGCAGATCACCCAGGCAATGAAATTGGCCTCCCCCTCGTTGGTCACCCCGTAGCTGTGCGCCATCTCATGGGCTACGGTAAAAGGTTGCTCCAGCGGGTGCAAAGACGGGTCGATGTAGCTCTCTCCTGTGAAGGGAAAATAAATCCCGAGAATGCCCATCCTACGCATGAATCCCTGCGGGGGAAACATTTTGGTCCTCGGCTTTCCGGTGAAGTTCAAGCCAAGAATGTCCAAGTTATCGTGCATATTCTCCCGCACCAAGCGCTCAAGATCCGAATAGGGCATGATAGAATCTATGGCGACACTATCCTGCGTAATCCGGCTTCTATACTGTACCGCCAAGCGACGCGTGATTTCCAACTCTGATTTTAGCTGCTCGAGGTTGAGTGATTTCGGCTTCAGGGAGAGCTGCTGGAATATCGGTGTACGCTGATAATTGAATCCCCAAAGCACCAAAAAGAAAAAAACCAAAGCGCCAAGCCCGTTGGCCATTGCTTTGAAAGTATAAAACATCCTTTCCTTCCATCCAGAGCGGCTTTTGAAGCGGATAATAAATACAACCAGCACCAAAAAAACGGTGGCAACAAAAAGGTAAACACTGGGAAACGGGAGATTTCCCAGTGTCAGATCAATGACATTCCTGATTCCTGGGAAAAATTTCCGGGAATAGATTTCGTCTGTACCCTCTGGATTTTGGACGGCAAAATAGCGGACCACAAGAGCCAAAATCCCCAACAAAGCCCAGGACCAGTCCCTTTTTGCCATGAATCAATTTTTATTTAGACACCTTCGGCTTGCACTTCCTTTACCTCAGGAAGCATGCGGGTCAGCAGGTTTTGGATGCCTGCCTTGAGCGTCACCGTGCTGCTCGGACAGCCGGAGCAGGAGCCTTGCAGGTGTACTTTGACTATGCCGTCGTGAAATGAGTGAAAAACGATCGCCCCACCATCCTGCTCTACCGCGGGACGGATGTACTCGTCGAGTATTCCCTTGATTTTTTTGACCGTCTCCGAGTCATTTTCATCGAAGAGAGGATCCTTGTCGAAGCTCGCTGAGACCGCAGCCTGGCCAGATTCGAGGTATTTTTTGATATGGTCGCGAATGATGTTTTGGATCTCGGGCCATTCGACATCTTCGGATTTAGTCACCGTGACAAAGTTTGCCGCGATAAAAACCCGCTCGACGGCTTCAAAATTGAAAAGTTCCTTGGCCAGCTGACTGTTTTCGGCGCTTGCCGCACTGGGGTAATCAAAACTAATCCCCTCCTCGACCAGCATGAAGTTGGCGACAAACTTGAGTGAGTTGGGATTGGGATTGGCCTCCATGTAGAGGTGGACGGGACGAGCTTGGGCTTTGAGCATGGCAATCAGGATTTGGTTGTAAAGAAAAACCAAAAAAGGCTTCGGAAGTTCCGAAGCCTCAAATTTTTACACCGTAGTCCCGCGATTACTTGGGAAGCTTGCCTTTGGCGGCATACCAAATCCCGCCATGGACGTGCTGCAGAAAGGCGGCATTTTGCCAGGCGGATTCCACATGGCCCAAAGCTGTATAGAAAACCCTGCCACCGTCAAACTCATGGTACCAAGCCATGGGATGGTTTGCTCCATTGCCCTTGGCTGGCTCATAGGTGGACTCGTCAGCATTGATCAAGACCTTGATGTCGGGGTTGATATCGCGGAATTCGTATAACTCATCGTACCAAAGCCAATCAGTTGGCAAGTGCCAAGTAGCGGGATGGTTTTTGTCTTTTACTTCAAGTCTCAAGGTCTGCTGACGCGGGTGGGTGAGAAAGTATGCACCTATCATTTTGTTGTACCACGGCCATTCATACTCGGTGTCGGTCGCGGAGTGAATCCCGACTACACCTTTACCGCTCTGCACAAATTTTTGAAATGCTGCCTTCTGGGCATCGTTGAAAATCGTGCCCGTGGTACTAAGGAGCACCACGACGTCGTATTTGGCGAGGTTTTCATCGGTAAACTGCCCCGCATCTTCTGTCACATAGACTCCAAAGCCTTGCTCTTGGCCTAGTTTTTTGACTGCGGCGACACCCTCTGGAATCGACTGATGGCGAAATCCTGCTGTTTTGGAAAACACTAAGACCCGATACTGGCCTTGGGAAAAGGATAAAAACGAAATGCTGAAAAGCAGCAAGAGAGTGACTAAGGTAGGCTTGAAATTCATTCCGGTTTATTTAGGGTTCAAGAAAATCTCCGATTTGCGGCAATTTAAATCTATGGCGCAGTTTCCCAATCAAACTTGGCTAGTATTTAACCGAAATTTGACAGGAAAACTCATTTGGATTTGTGCGGGATAGAAATACCCCCGAACCTCAGACCGGCACTCCCTTCTTCTTGGCTGCCAACAGTCGCAATTGCAAAATACAGTGGCGTTTTTTTCCTCTCTTTTATTTAGAAAAATTCCAAATAATTTCTTGCATCGAATGGCTCTTCAAATCATCTTTGCATCTTCTTATTCGTATTCAATCTAAATAAATTTTAAATTCATGAGACAACTTTACTTGTCTTTGGCCTTTCTACTTCTAATCTTCCAAAGCGGCTTCGCTCAAACCAAAGGGAAGATCCAAGGACAGGTCAAATCATCTGATGGCAATCCCGTCGAATATGTCAGCGTACAGCTCAAAGGAACCTCCAGAGGAGCTGTCACCAACAACAGCGGATCATTTGAAATCACAGGACTGAACCCGGGCAACTACACAGTGGTAGCTTCCTTTGTAGGACTGGATACACAGGAAAAATCCGTTACCGTGATTGCGGGAAATACCGAAGTCGTCGACTTTTTCCTTTCCGAAAATTCAGGAGATCTTCAGGAGATTTTGGTTTCGGCCAATCGAGAAAGCTACACCGAGACCCGCATTTCTTCCTCTCTCCGTATCAACGCCCCGTTGATAGAAATTCCCCAAAATATCCAAGTGGTCAACAGAGACATCCTCGATGACCAGCAAGTGATCAGCATGAGCGACGGCTTGGTGCGAAACGTCTCCGGAGCCGTCCGGCTTGAGCATTGGGGCGACCTGTACACCAACATCAGCGCCCGAGGTTCGCAGATCCAAGCGCTAAGAAACGGTTTCAATGTGGTGACGTCTTATTGGGGCCCCCTCACCGAGGATATGAGTTTTGTGGAGCGAATCGAGTTTGTGAAAGGTCCCGCTGGTTTCATGCTTTCCTCCGGCGACGGAAGCGGGCTATATAACGTCGTGACCAAAAAGCCGACAGGGCAAACTCAAGGTGAGGTTTCCTTCACCGTCGGTAGTTTTGATCTCTACAGAACGGCCGTGGATTTGGATGGCAAGTTGAGCAAAGACGGCAGATTGCTATATCGACTGAATGTCGCAGGTCAGCAAAAACAATCGCATCGACCATTCGAGCACAACAACCGCTACACCATAACGCCAGTGATCAGCTATCGCGTGCAGCCTAGCACTCTGGTGACATTCGAGTACACTTATCAGCGTGCCAACATGAGTGATGTAGGATCCTACTATGTTTTTTCACCAGATGGTTTTGCTACCCTTCCCCTGGAATTCACCTCCATGCCTCCTGGAATGCCCGAGACCAAAATCAACGACCACGCGCTGACTGCCAACCTGCAGCATGAATTTTCTCCCAACTGGAAACTGACTGTACAGGCTACCCACATGATCTATAACCAAGAAGGCACCTCTATGTGGCCTGCCTCAGTGAATCCGGATGGCACAATGATCCGGGCCGTCAGCAGCTGGGACGCCTTGAGCAAGATGACCATGGCGCAGATCTTTGTCAACGGAGAGTTCCGAACCGGAGCGATCCGCCACAAAATTCTCTCCGGCTTGGACATGTCCAACAAAGCCTACTGGGCTGACTGGGGGCAATACCACATGCTGGATTCGGTCGGCGCTGAGTTTGATCCCAAAAACCCCTACTACGGTGTGCCAGTCAATGGCTATCCAAACTTCGACTACAGCACTCCTATCGAGCAGAGAGGTCAAGGCGGCAACATCAACCAACGCTACAGCGCCTTTTATGCCCAAGATGAATTGGCATTCTTAGAGGACAAACTGAGACTGACTTTGGCAGCACGCTATACTGAAATCTCCCAGGCCGCATATGGAGGGTCTCCCATCACCGCTAAACGCGTGACTCCAAGAGTGGGTCTCAGTGCATCCGTGACCCCAAACACCTCCGTGTACGCGCTCTATGACCAAGCCTTCATGCCCCAGTCAGGCCAGCTCTCGAGCGGTGGCGACGTGAAGCCCATTACCGGAAACAACATGGAACTGGGGCTCAAGCGAGATTGGGCCGGAGGCAAGTGGAACAGTACGCTGGCTGTATACAGAAACATCAAGCAAAATGAACTTACAGGTGATCCAAACAGCCCACCCAACTCTGGATTGAGCATCGAGTTGGGCGAAAAAACGGCCGAAGGCTTCGAAGTGGACGTGAAGGGCACCATCCTGCCGGGCTTGAACTTGGTCATGAACTATGCCTATTCCGACTCTCGGGTGACCAAGGTGACCGAAAACGTGACGGTCGTACAAGAAGGAGACATTATCCCCGGATACGCCAGAAACACCTTCAACACCTGGCTGGGATACACGATCCAAGACGGAAAACTGCAAGGCCTTGGATTTTCTGCCGGCCTGACTATCCTTGGCGGGAGAGAGACCTATTGGGATGCCTCCCCAGATCCAAACGAAGTCCTGCCAACCTACACCAAGCTGGACGCGGGAGTCTTCTGGGGCAAAGGCAACTTCAAAGTCAACCTGAATGTGTTCAACCTCTTGGATGAGTACCTCTACAGTGGCTCCTACTACGCTTGGCTCAATGCCTACAACTGGCAGACCGATCCTCCAAGAAACAGCCGCTTGAGCGTTTCCTACAAGTTTTAGTCTACAAACCATTTTTCTTTTCCCAAAAAAGCTGCCCCGTGACTATCGGGGCAGCTTTTTCGTTTGATATGGACCGATTTCTGTCCATTTATCCAGTTACAGTTGGGTATTTCAGACAGCTTGGCCCAACTTTGGGCGGAGCGTCCATTCCCACCTAAACTCGAGCAAAAGTGATTGACTACCGCTATGAAGTTTTTCTCGTTGTTGCCCGCCATTTGAGTTTTTCGAAGGCCGCCGAGCATCTTTTTATCTCCCAGCCAGCAGTGAGCAAGCATATCCAACAATTGGAAGGAGAGCTGGGTGCAGCCCTTTTTGTCAGAAAAGGGAACATGATTTTGCTCACCCCTGCCGGCGACCAGCTCTTGGAAGAACTTCAGCCAGCGGTTCGAATTCAGAAAGGAATCCGCACCTATTTTGATTCGCTGAAGAAGGACGAGGAGATCAAAGGGGAAATCAAAATCGGGGCAAGCACCACCTTTTCACTCTATGTGATCCCCAAGATCCTGGCAGCTCTCCATCGCGAAATTCCCGGCGCTCAAATCCTTTTGCTCAACGGCAACAGCGAAACCATACTCAAAGCCTTGGATTCCCAGGAGATCGATCTGGCCTGCGTCGAGTCGTTTCACCACACCAATGCCTATCAATCCGAGCCCTTCATGCTTGATGGGATTATTCCGGTTTGTGCTTCCTCCAGCCCCTATGCCAAAGACAATCTCCCCTTTGAGGAATTGGTCCACTGTCGGATGGCACTTCGGGAAAGAGGTTCTGGAACTCTGGCTACACTCTCGCAAGCTTTCGAAGAGCGGGGAATCAAGCTTTTTGAACTGAATGTAATCGCGCGGCTGGGGGGAACTGAGGCACTGAAAAATTACCTGATCGAAGCCGAGGCTGTTGGCTTTCTGTCCCGCTTGGCCGTACAAAAAGAATTAAAGTCTGGAGTCTTGAAGGAGATCAAAGTCCCCGGCTTCGAGGTGATGCGGGAATTCAGCTTCGTGACCAGAAAGGGTGAGGAAAGGCTTGGCCTGATGCGAAAGTTTATCCGAAAGGCCAGAACGATCTATAACGAGAAGTTATAACCCATAACAAACCAGTATCTTATCCCTCCGGAAAGGCCCGTTAAATTCGGGTATGACTACACTACCACTTTCCCAACTCTCCCTGCTGCGCAAGCTCCAGTGTCCCTCTTGCGGTAAAAACTATTCTCCGCACCTCCTACAGACCTTCGCTACATGCTGCAACCAGCCCTTAGTTGCCGAATATGCGCTACCCTCAGAGCCATTGGTCGTGGAAGACACTGGCTCCATGTGGCGCTACTCCCACTACCTCCCGCTTTTCGATGTGAAAAACCGGGTCACGCTCGGCGAGGGGCTGACACCAATCCTGGAATGGCCCACCTTGGCCAGCCGATACGGACTGAGTCATCTTTTGATCAAAGACGAAAGCGGAAATCCAACAGGTTCCTTCAAAGCAAGAGGATTGAGCATGGCGGTAAGCAAAGCGCTTGAGTTGGGGATAGAGGAACTGGTCATTCCTACGGCCGGAAATGCCGGTGGGGCCCTGAGCGCCTACGCCAAGGCAGCAGGCTTGCACGCCACCGTCATCATGCCAAAAGACACTCCGGAGCATTTCAAAGAAACATGTGAAAAATATGGCGCCAATCTGATCCAAGTCTCTGGGATGATTAATGCCTGCGGCCGAATCGCAAGTGACATCCAAGCAAACAGGGGAGCATTTAACCTCGCCACGATGAAAGAACCCTACCGACTCGAGGGAAAAAAAACCATGGGCTATGAGATCTTTGAACAACTCACAGATCAACTGCCCGATGTGATCCTCTATCCGACCGGAGGAGGAACTGGCTTGATCGGTATTTGGAAAGCTTTCCAAGAGCTTGCGCAAATGGGATTGCTTAGCCCCGAGAAGTTTCCGCGAATGGTCGCCGTTCAGGCGGAAAGCTGCTCGCCGATCGCGGACCGGATGCGTGGAGTTCAATCTTCGCCCGAGGACTACCGGATGTCCATCGCCTATGGTCTTTCGGTTCCTCAGGCTTTTGCGGCTGATTTGATTGTAAGAGTCATCCGGGAATCCCATGGGGAGGTAGTCACCGTGAGTGACAGCGAAATCATGAAGGGAATAAATGAGATTGGACCTGCAGAAAACCTGTCGATCTGTCCGGAAGGCGCTGCGGTTTGGGAAGGGCTGAAAAAACTAATCTCAGAAAACAAAATCCAACCCAGTGAGCGCATCCTGCTGCTCAATACGGGAGCAGGATACCCTATGTAGCAGAAAGTCAACTTGGTTTTATTGGATCAGCTCAAACTTTTCCCCGGCTTGCTTTCTCGAAAAAGCGTTGAAGTGCCACCATTCGCTGCCTATTCCCTGAAAGCCGGCCGCGGTCATCACCTTTCTTAGAATCTCACGATTGGAGATCTGGGCTGCAGTAATCTTCCCCTCAGCCAGCATTTGCTTTTCCCGATCAGGATAAGCTGCATAGCCAAAATAGTCGTAGGCAGTTCCCATATCCAAAACCGAATCCGCTTCCGAATCAAAAATCGTCAGGTCCACCGCCACTCCGAAATTGTGCAGGCCACCGACTTTCGGATCGGCGACATACAGCGGCTTGATGCTGTCCGGCTTGTCCAGACTGTCCCACAGAATCTGCTGCACGCTGAGCGGCCTCACTCCATCATAGATCAGGAGCGTAAGGTTGGGGTTTTCCTTTTGGAGGTTTTCTTGGGCTTTCCCCACCATATCGGCCACTTCGGGCTGGAGGTAGCACCGTATGTGGTCGCCGTACACATCCTTCCCAAAGAAATTATCGGTGGTTGAATACTTCAGCTCGATCTTGACTCCTGGCACGACCTGCTGCACATCCACCAAGCCTTGGGCGATCAGTTTTTGCTCCAGCTCAGGCAGAGCCGGTTCCAGCTCGGTCTCCTTCACCGGATCCAAGACTTCTCTTTGTTGTTCGGAAAAGATTTCCTGATCACTCTTGACTGGTGAAGAGCAGGCTGCTGCCAAGCACAAAAAAACAATCGCAGATCGAATCATTTTGTGGAGTTTCTGTTGACCAAGGCCGCCGATCCCTGGGCGGTGGGAAGGACTACTACGTCCGCCAAAACCACGTGCGGTGGCCTGCTCACGGCAAATTCTACGATATCGGCGATATCTTGGGCGACTAAGGGCTCCAGCCCTTTGTACACCGATTCAGCCCGGGCCTCGTCGCCTTTAAACCGGACTATCGAAAACTCAGTTTCCACCAGACCTGGATGGATGCCAACCACGCGAATCCCAAAAGGATTCAAGTCGATCCGCATCCCTTTGGTAATCGCATCGACGGCATGCTTGGAGCCACAGTAGACATTTCCATTGGGATAGACTTCCTTCCCTGCAATCGAGCCGATGTTGATGATCATACCGGACTTGCGTTCGGTCATTCCCGGAATGATAGCTTTGGAGACATAGAGCAGACCTTTGACATTGATATCCATCATCGCATCCCAATCGTCCAAGCTGCCAGTCTGGATTGGATCCATGCCATGGGCATTTCCGGCATTGTTGATCAGGACATCGATAGCTGACCAGTCTGAGGGAAGATTACCGAGGATTTCCCCGACTTTTTCACGATCCCGCACATCAAACACAAGGGGTAAAAAACGGACTCCGGCTGCAAGCTCTTTTCCCAGCTCTTCTAGACGATCCGCTCTTCGGCCTGTGGCGATGATGTCAAAACCCATTTTGGCCAAGGTGAGTGCGCAAGCTTTTCCGATCCCGGATGTCGCTCCGGTGATCAGGGCAATTTTGTTTTCCATAAATTCATCTGTCAGTTTCAAAATGACTATTTTTAATCACAGAGTTAATATCACCCGTTTAAGCAAACCATGTTAGAACGCTTGAAGCAGATTTCGAATTAGTCCTTTCGACATTCTTAAACTTAACTTGCAATGATCGATTTACAAGAACAAATTCACTTTCACAAAAAATGGTTGAATGGTGAACGAGATGGGGTCAAAGCCCAAATTAAAAACTTATCCCTGAGAGAAATTAGCCTGAGCAACTGTGATCTTCGATGTGCTTACATTGAAAACGTTGATTTCGAGGGTTCATATTTGACAAATGTTGACTTAAGTAATTCAATTTTAAAGGGAGTAAATTTCTCAAGATCAACTTTCGTCGATACTTGTCTCACCTGTTCGAAAATCGAAAGAGCAAAATTCTGCTACTCACTTCTAGAAATGGCTGAATTAAATTCAGCAAGCCTTTTGTTTGTAGATGCGTCACACTCAAATTTCAAGAAATCAAACTTCAGTTATACGTCATTGTATCACACGTCATTTTCCCACTCAAATCTAAGTGAGTCAAATTTTTCAAAGGCGAGCATAAATCAAGTCTCATTTTATCAAGCATTCCTTTCGTCTTCAATTTTTGACGATACCCGTTTTTTAGAATCCAGCTTTGTCGGAACGGACTTGGAAGATGCTAAAACAGATTTTGCCGTCAATTTCCCTATGTTTTGTAATGAACGTCATGGAATATCGGGAAAATTAATCCAGATAGGTGAAACAAAAAAAAGCGCAGAAGAATGGGAAAAATTTCTCGCTGAAGACAATTTCAGATTTTTCTCAAGAAACAAAAAACAATTGGAAGCAGTCTTGAAGGCTTACATCGCTTACATGAAGGAGCTTGGGTTTTATACTGTGGTTAGTCCTCCGAAAACGAGAAAGAGAAACCATAGAAACGAACAATCAGACAGGTTGGAAATTGACTGGTCAGAGTATAACGATAATTTAGACATGGATCAGCAGGATATCGGTTTCTGGAATCAATTCTAAATATCTAATTTCAAAATGTTTATAAATGAAGTGTTCTGCAATGTGCTTAGTTTCTCTGTTTGATTTCAACGACACAACAAAAAAGAACCTACATACCAATCAGCTTCTCCACAAATAGGGAAACAGAATATATGCTGTCACCCCGACGATGGCATTGATCGCCAAAAGGCTCAGCAGCTTATCTGCGCTGACACTCCAATCCAGGCCATCAAGCGCATTTTTGGAAATTCGGATCGCCATCAACAAAATCGGAATGATCACGGGAAAACTTAGAATAGCCATCAAGGTGGCGTTGTTGCCTGCTTTGGAAGCGATCCCGCTGACCATGGTCAAACTCGCTGAAAAACCTACCGCTCCCAAAATCAGGTTAAGTAGAAAAAGCGGCTGATCCTGCACGGGATTGCCCAAAATCACTGAAAAAACCAAATAGCCAAGCAAAGCCAAAATCAAGGTGAGGCCAGTATTGTAAATGATTTTGGAAAGAATAATGGCCTCAGGAGAGGCTATCATGTAGTAGTAGAGTTGGCGCCCCTGATGCTCCTGCACAAAACTTTTGGCAACTGCATTGACCGAAGAAAACAGAATGATGATCCAATAGACGGCATTCCAAGTCGGAATGGAAAGTGTTCCGGATCTCGCCCCCACACTCAAGTAGGTGATGAAAACCGCCGAGACCACATAGAGCAAAATCCCGTTCAGTGCATACTTTTGGCGCCATTCGAGAGTGATTTCCTTTCGGATCAACACGGAGATTTCTTTCCACATGACCCCAAAGGTATATGACTTAAGCTCAATGTCACAACGGAAACCTCTGCAGAAGTTATTCATCCCAGTTACACCCACTCTCCAATCCAAAAGGAGTTAGAGAAAAAATGATCGAAAACAATATATACGATCAACGATCGTATCTTTGAAAAAAGACACGAAAATGAAAGTAACTGCCTTGTTACCAGACAAAATGATCCAGGAAGCTATGGAGCTTTCACAGACTTCCACAGTAACCGACGCGTTAAAAACTGCGCTCGTCCATTACATTTCTACAGAAAAAATCAAGAGAGCTTCAGCCAGCATCGCCGCAGAACCTTTGTCCTTTTATTTTACTGCCGAAGAACTTCGATCTAAAAACCAATCATGAGGGAAGTTATTTTTGACACCTCTATCTGGATCGAATACTTCAAGGGAAACCCGGAATATTTCGAAACTTGCCAGCAGCTTTTGGATTCCAGATGTGTTTACACGCTAGAGGTAATATTTGCAGAACTCATGCAGGGAGCCAAAGGAATGCGCGAACTCGAACTGATCCGTCTTTACTATGATAACCTTCCGAAACTCGACGCTCCAGATCAGATTTTTGAGGCGGGGGTTTATTCTCAAAAAAATCAACTGATCAACCGAGGTATCGGATTGATCGACTCGATGATAATTTTTGCCGCGATTCAGAACCGCAAAAAAATTTGGACGCTGGACAAGAAAGTCAATTCCTATCTGGCTTATCAGACTTTATAAATTCGGCTGAGACAAAAAAGACGCTGGGTCACAGCAATTTCTAGGAATCCCTCAAACTCCTAGGTTCTTTGTGACTTGGCAGCAAAATAAAAATAAGCGATCTTCTAAAATCAATACGCCCGAAATGATCCGCAGAACTTTTACCTCCCTGATATTGATAGCAGCATTCTTCGCCTGCAAGGAAAAAACCAAACCGATTGACTTGACTGACTGGTCTCAATACAAGGGTACCGATTGGTCTCACTACGGAGGCCCGGAGGATGGCTCGCGTTACTCTTCGCTCTCCCAAATCAACAAAGAAAACGTCTCCCAGCTTCAAGTCGCCTGGACTTACCATACGGGCGACGCCACGGAGCGAAGCCAGATACAGTGCCAGCCCATCGTGGCAAATGGCATACTCTACGCCACCACCCCCCAGCTGAACGTCTTTGCATTGGACGCAGGCACTGGCGAGGAGCATTGGCGATTTGATCCTTTTGCTCTGCTCGGAGGGGAAAATTCCTGGGCAGGCACCAACCGCGGCCTCAGCTATTGGCAGAGCGGGGAGGAAGCCCGTATTCTCTTCACAGCCGGCAACTGGCTAATGGCGCTGAATGCGTTGACAGGACAGCCTATTCTCGATTTTGGAGAACAAGGAAAAGTGGATCTTCGCAAGGATTTGGACACCGATTTGGAAGATTTCCTGATCGTCTCCAATTCCCCGGGCGTCATTTTCGAAGATAAAATCATATTGGGCATGCGTCTTTCCGAAGGGCTGGATGCCGCTCCTGGACATATCCGAGCCTACAATGTTAAGACCGGGAAGAGAGAATGGATTTTCCACACCATTCCTCAACCCGGAGAAGAAGGATATGAAACTTGGGATCCCAAATACATCCAACAAATCGGCGGGGCAAACAACTGGGCAGGAATGACCGTGGATCAAGATCGGGGAATCGTCTACGTGCCTACCGGCTCGGCGACCTACGATTTTTGGGGAGGGTATCGCTCCGGAGACAACCTGTACGCCAATTCTCTATTGGCTTTGGATGCCCGGACCGGCAAGCGAATCTGGCACTTTCAGGCGGTCCACCATGATGTCTGGGACCGGGATTTTCCGGCAAATCCTAACTTAATCCGGATTCAGAAAGATGGAAAATGGATCGACGCGGTTGCACAAATCTCCAAACAGGGCATGACCTATGTCTTTGACCGGGAAAGCGGCGAGCCCATCTGGCCTATTCCGGAAACTCCCGTCACCCAAAGCGTGATGCCCGGGGAGGTGAGTTCCAAAACCCAGCCAATCCCTTCCTTGCCAGAGCCATTTATGAAGATGGTTTTTGAGGAAAAAGACATCCTAAACCTAAGACCCGAATGGCAGCAAGACATCCAAAATCAATTGAGCAATGCTATTCTCGGCGATACTTGGGCACCCCCGCACCCTGAGAAGCCAATCGTTCTTTTTCCCGGCATGGACGGAGGCGGAGAATGGGGCGGAGCCTCATTTGATCCCGAAACCCAAACGCTCTATGTCAATGCGAATCAAATCCCTTGGCTGATCGAGATGACTCCCAATGCGAGTTTTGGTAACGTGGGCCAATCCATCTACACCAACTACTGCGGAAACTGCCATGGCTTAGACCTAAAAGGAAATCCCCCTTCGATTCCTTCCTTGGTCGGTTTGAAGGAAAAATATGCCGCGGATTCCCTTGAAAAACTTCTCAGACAAGGCCGCGGCGCTATGCCATCCTTCAGTCACATTTCCTCAGAGGAAAGAGGAGTACTGATTGATTTCCTATTCGGAAAAGCTGAAGAAGGGGACAAAAAGGAACTGGAATCCGAAAGCTCGAAGCTCTATCCCCGCTATTATATGAAAGGCTATAAGCGCCTGCTCACAAGAGACGGTCTCTATGGCTCCAATCCACCTTGGGGACTTTTAACCGCTATCGATATGAATACAGGGTTAAAAAAATGGCAGATTCCATTGGGCAACGTCGATTCATTGGCTCACCAGGGCTTTGAAAATACGGGTATAGAAAACTATGGCGGGCCGGTGGTGACTGCTGGCGGGGTTCTTTTTATCGCAGCTACCAAGGATGAAAAAATCCGGGCTTTTGACAAGGCCACCGGAGAATTGCTCTGGGAAGCCCAGCTTCCAGCAGCGGGCCATGCCACGCCAGCGGTCTATGAAAAAAATGGAAAGCAATACCTAGTCATTGCCTGCGGCGGTGGCAAGGGCACCAAAAGTGGCGATGCTTACGTGGCTTTTGCGCTTCCTGATTAAATTGGACAGAATCGAGTTCCATGAAATTCTCCCTCTTTTCCGCTCTCTTCCTCTCCCTCTTATTCCAAAGCGACCAAAAAAAAGCTGAATTCCATCCAGCCTTTCGTGAAGAGTTTTCCTCGGCCGACTTGGAGAATTTCCACTATGGTTCCACAGGAAGAAAAGCTGCATTCAAGTGGAACTCTGGGAAGAAGTCCAAATTCGAGTCGAGCGCTCGCGTGCTGTCTTTCAAGCTTCATCCCAATGAAAAGGCTGGCCCCGGAAAAGGTCCTGAGATTATATCTAACCATCTTACCCATTTTGGCGCCTACTCAACCCGACTCAAAATCCCCGCAAGCGACGAGCAGCCCAATGTCGGAGCAGTAGTAGGTTATTTCACCTACCAAAATGACCCCAATCTAGGGCTGAGTGAAGTGGATATGGAATGGCTGATTGCTGATCCTGAGATAATCTACGTGGGAACCTGGACGGGACATTCCGGCAAGCTCAAGCGGGTTGGTCGTACGATCAACCTTGCAACCGGAAAGATCTACGCCACTGAATACAGGGAAGACGGTAGTAATCTACGGGAAGCGCTCAAAGGAAATATGGCCCTACCAGAGAAAATCGAGCCCATCGGAGGATTTAATGCCTCCGCGCAATTTCACACCTATGGCTTTGATTGGCATGCAGACCGCGTTCGATGGTGGTTGCTTCATCCGGTGACCGCAGACACGGTCGTTCTCTGGGACTACCAAGGAGAGAGAGGTATTCCCCAGCATCCCTCCCGCTACCGCATGAATTTTTGGCACACAGACAACTGGGCGGTCGAGACCAACCCAAATTCCGTAGCGCGACCCGGAAGACGCTTTGAACTTGAGGTGGACTGGATGGACTATCAGCCTCTGAGGGAATAAAGCTGCCAAAGCAGGTTCTTTGCCGCATTTGCAGATACCAAACCAAATGTTCATTTTGGAGTTGAACCATATTACAACCCAAATTGACTTTAGCATGGATTTTAATCAGAGTGAAAACCAGCGGATGATCGCGCAGATGATTCGAGACTTCGGGGCAAAAGAGATTACCCCTTTCCGCAAGGAATGGGATGACCAGCAGATTTTTCCGAAGGCACTTTACAAAAAGCTAGGCGAATTGGGCCTCATGGGCGTGCTGATTCCCTCAGAATACGGCGGTTCTGGCTTTGGCTACGAGGAATATGTTACAGCCATTGCGGAATTGTCAAAGCTGGATCCTTCCGTTGGCCTTTCCATGGCTGCGCATAACTCACTCTGCTCCGGCCATATCCTGCTATTTGGCACCGAAGAGCAAAAGCAAAAATACCTGCCCAAACTCGCCTCCTGCGAATGGCTAGGTGCTTGGGGACTCACCGAACCAAATACCGGATCCGATGCCGGGAACATGCGTACCGTCGCAAAAAAAGACGGAGACCACTATGTCATCAACGGTGCCAAGAATTTCATCACTCATGGAGTTTCGGGTGATGTCGCTGTGGTAATTGCGAGAACCGGCGAACTGGGAGACAGCCATGGGATGACCGCCTTCATTGTGGAAAAAGGAACGCCGGGATTTAAAGGAGGAAGAAAAGAAGACAAGATGGGCATGCGTTCTTCCGAGACAGCCGAAATGATTTTCGATGAGTGTAGGGTTCATGAAAGCCAGGTTTTGGGCGAGGCAGGCGAGGGATTTATCCAAGCCATGAAAGTGCTCGACGGTGGCCGGATTTCCATCGCCGCGCTGGGTCTGGGTATTGCCGAAGGAGCTTTTGAAGCCTCGGTGCAATATTCCAAGGAACGACAACAGTTTGGCAAGCCGATTTCAAGTTATCAGGGAATCTCGTTCAAACTCGCAGACATGGCTACCCGCATCGAGGCAGTTCGTCTGTTGATTTCCAAAGCTGCCTTACTCAAAAACAAGGGGAAAAGCGTGACTTTGGAGGGCGCCCAAGCGAAATATTACGCTTCCGAAGTTGCGGTTTGGGCTGCAAACGAGGCAGTGCAAATCTTTGGGGGCTACGGCTTTATGAAGGATTATCCGGTGGAAAAATACTACAGAGACGCTAAACTTTGTACCATTGGAGAAGGCACTTCGGAGATTCAAAAAATCGTAATCGCAAGGGAGGTCTTGAAATAGTACGCAGTTTCCAATCGCAGGAGTATGTTCGCTGAAAACTGCGACTGGAAACTGATCACTACGACAGGTCACTTCATATCCTCCAAAATCCCCATCACGATTCGGGCAGAATTAACCGAAGCAGGGCCGACAAATTGGTTGAAATTCATGCGGGCGTGGTTGTTGGCATTGTCACTGCAGGATCGGATGATTACAAAGGGGATGCCCAATGTTCTACAGATATGGGCAATCGCCGCCCCTTCCATTTCCGTAGCCAGCGCATCAAACTCCTCGTAAAGCCATGCCGCTTTTTCATCGCTGCTCACAAAAATATCACCCGTGGCAATGACACCGGTAAATACCCGAGGTTCTCTGCCGGAAATCGGCTCAAGAACTGTTCTGCCAGCTACTCTGACGCTCCTTTCAAGCAAGGTGGGGTCTGATGCGATAAAAAGATCCTCGTGCCTCCCTCCAGTCAGCTTGCGAAAAGGGGAAACCGTAAATCCTGCAGAATCCACTTGCCCAAAATCAAACTGAACCAGCTTTTCCCCGATCACAAGATCCCCTGGCATCGCTTCCGGATGCAATCCACCAGCCACCCCAGTAAAAATCAACATGCTAGGCTCGAAATTTTCAGTCAGGATTGCAGTGCTATATGCAGCGTTAACTTTCCCTACCCCGGCTTTCAGCAGGACGATCTTTTTCCCTTTTAGCTTTCCCTTGTAGAAATCTATTCCCCCTTTGTTTACCTTTTTGACAGACCTCATGGAGTCGATCAAAATGGCAATCTCTTGGTCCAAGGCGCCCATAATGGCAATCCGCTGGGCCTCTGCTTTGCCTAAGAAAAAAACAAAAAGTAACAGTGCGGCGAGCCTTTTCATATCCACAAAAAGAAAAGTGAAAGTATGCTGATAACTGCCAAAATCGGGTTCAGTTCAGATGTTTTCCCCGTAAGAAGTTTGAGTACAGTCCAGCTGATAAAACCGAAGGAAATACCTACCGACAAGCTGTAGGTAAATGGGATCAGCACAATTGTGAGAAAAGAAGGCAAGGCCTCCGCAGGATCGTGCCAGTTGATCTTGGTGAGCGGAATGACCATAAATGACCCCACCAACACCAGCGCAATGGAGCTCGCGATAGAAGGGATAACCGAAAGCAAGGGAGAAAAAAACATAAAAGGCAAAAACAGCAATCCGGCTGTAACAGCAGTCAAGCCTGTCCTTCCCCCCTCCTCAATTCCCACCGCTGACTCAATGTAGGCGGTCCCGGAGCTACTCCCAACCAATCCCGCAAAGAGCGTGGCAAGCGAATCAGTGAGCAGGGACTTTCGCATGTTTTTCGGGGTGCCGTCCGGATCCTTCAGGCCGGAAGCTTCGGAAAGCCCCACGAATGTGGAGATGCCATCAAACAAAATCGTGAAGGTAAAAACAAAGATGACTGGTAAATGCGCAAAGCGCAAAGAACCCAAAATATCTGCCTTTCCCACCAAACTGAAGTCTGGCCAGGCAAAAAAACCGGTGTAGTTCACCAGGGTAGAAACTCCCAGATTGTATGCTGAGGCGTCACCCCAAAATCGTCCTATCGGCCAGGCCAAAGCCGTGGTGAAGAGGATTCCAAAGATGATGGCACCCGGCACCTTCCTGACGAGCAAGCTTCCGGTAAAAAGCAGTCCCGCCAAAAAAGTCAATGTCACCGGGTCTCTGAAGGAAAACATCCCTACCAGCGTCGCAGGATTGTCGACGATGAAATGAGCATTTTGAAAACCAATAAAGCAAATGAACAAGCCAATTCCGGCAGACACCGCATGTCGAATGGCGGGTGGAATGGCCTGGATGATTTTCTCCCGCGTCTGAAAGACGGACAACACCAAAAAAATCACGCCTGACCAGAACACGGCCCCCAGGGCTTCCTCAAAGCTCAGACCGAAACCCATCACCGCGGTATAGGTGAAAAAAGCGTTGATGCCCATTCCGGGGGCAACGACAATGGGATTTTTGGCATAGCACCCCATCATCAAACTCCCGAACGCCGACACCAAAACGGTCGCGGTGAGTACGGCCGGAAAGGGCATGCCTGCCTGGGAAAGAATGGCAGGGTTGACGACGATGATATAAAAACAGGCTAGAAAAGTGCTGATTCCTGCAAGGATTTCTGTTTTAAGATATGCCTTCATAAGTCCAAAATAGGCAAATCAATCCCACTGCAAAAAATTTACAATCTCCCCACCATCATTCCCCCATCCAAAGCCAGGATTTGGCCGGTCGCATAGGGCAAATCACCGCGGAGCAAGGCCGATACCGCTTTGCCGATGTCCTCGGGCTGCCCCATTCGTCCTTCCAAAGTGAGGCCGTTTCCAATCCGCTTTTGATAGACAGCTTTTACCTTTTCGGTCATATCAGTTTCTATCACTCCGGGCTGGATCTCATAGACAGGAATGTCAAACTCCGCCAGTCTGACGGCCAAAACTTGTGACATCATCGATAGTCCGGCCTTCGCCATGCAATATGCTGCACGGTTGGTGGAAGCGAGTTTCGCCGATACAGAGGTAACGGTCACAATGGCAAAAACGTAATCGGGCATTCCCATCTTTTGGTCGACCAAAAAACCCGCGATAGCCTGCGTCAAAAAGAACGTTCCCCGCAAATTGATATCCATCAGGTGATCGTAGTCTTCCTCTGAAACATCCAAGACGTCCGCACGCACCCGCGGAGCCACGCCCGCGTTGTTGATCAGATAATTCAGCGTTCCGAACTTCTCTTTCACTCCCGACAAAATGGAGTCTCGATCGGCCTTCTCGGCAATATTCCCCGGAAAATATTCCACACGAACTCCGCTTTTGCGAAGCCCATCCAAAACCTCCACGACCTGGGATTCAGGCCTTACGCCATTCAGCGCCAAGTCTATACCCTCTTCAGCCAGCTTTTTCGCTATTCCCAGTCCGATTCCCCGGGTTCCTCCCGTTATCAATGCTACTTTTTTCATTCTCCTTTCAGCTCTTTAAGTTGATCGTATTCCGGCATGGCTTTGTACAAGGGGTCGAGCGGATAGCAACCTGAGATCATGCCGTTTCTCGGAGCAGTAGTACAGTCGGAAAAGGTTCGGCAAATCTTCGCCCTCTTCAGTCCAGACCCACCCAAAATATCTGCCGGCATATCCGGGTAACTGAGTACCATACGACCGAAGCCAATGGAATCCGCTTTTCCGGTCCGCAGTACATTTTGTCCCACATTGGGTAGCCACTCCTGAAGGTAAGAATAAGCAGAGCCGACCACATAGAGCTTAGGAAAAGCTTTCTTGATTTCCGCACTTGCCTGGATTTGCCGCGCCACTCCGTGAAGCGGATCTTCCGGCGGCAAATACCCATCGGAGGGTGGAAAGAGCGCAGGTCGCTGAATGTGGGGATTGTAGTACGGGCTCCCGGCTGTAGTGCAGAAGAGCTCTATCCCCAGCTTTTCCAATTCCCTAAGAAATAGAAAAGACTCCGACATATCCGCCTGGGTTCCACTTTCTTCCCCACCAAAAGCATAGCGATAAGGAGCACTTTGGGCTGGCACGCCAGTTTCTTCTGGCCCCTTTTGAAACGGAACCCAGTCGAAAATGCTCATCCGCACTCCTATCTCCAGACCTGAAGTGGCCGCGCGAATACCCGCCACAATATCTCTCAGAAAACGTGTCCGATTCTCAAAGCTGCCGCCGTATTTCCCATCCCGATCATAGGCACTGAGAAATTCGTGGCCCAAATACCCGTGGCAATGCTTGATGTCAACAAAATGGAAGCCCGCCCTTTTTGCCAAGACGGCTGCCTTCACATAGTCCTCGATAATAGAATCGATCTCTTCATCCGACATTATGGGATAATCATCTCCCAAGCCAATTTTTTTGTTTAAGACGGGATGCGGATAAAGAATCCTTGGTTCCATCCGCTTCTTGTCATTGGGCTTGCAGAAGCGCCCGGAGTGGGTCAACTGCAAGCCAATCAGCAAGTCATTTGTATCGCCAAATTGCTCCTGATGGCTAGTCTGTACAAGCTCAAAAAGTTCGACAAAATCGGGAAAGGTCTGCTCATTGAGCATCAATTGGTTGGGATTGGCACGCCCTTCCGAACGGACGGCCACCGCCTCACAGCCCCAGAGAAGTTTGGCTCCGCTGAGACCAAAATGCTTCCACCGTCTTTTGGTCAATTCAGTCGGACGTCCATCAGTAGTCCCATCCCAGCCTTCCATGGGAAGGATGCACATTGCATTGCCGATTTTTTGGCCGGAACGAAGCGTATGTGGTCTGGCAAAAGGCGAATCAGCTCCGGAAATCAAATCCGGATCGAAATCCATGGCGATGCCCTCCTTTTCCAAGTGCTGATGAAAAAGCTCAGCAGTCTTCAGCTGGGCTACTCGCGGATAGGCCGGTTTGTATTTTCCGCTCATGCCGGTACGCAGTTTAGGAAAGAATAGTAAGGCTCACCGTTCATTATGCGCTGAAGCAACAAGGCCAGCTCGCGGGCATGGTAGTCGCCCCACATACTGGACTCCCCGTGCGCGACCTTGCCAGCTTCTGGCACGTAGTCCCAACCATTGGGCTGATGGTAGATGGAGTGCAAAATCAGTCCCTGATGGCTGGGATCGGTGGACAGGTAGGGCTCCGAAAAAAGCACTCCAGCGAGCTGGATACCAGCTTGTCGAAATTTCTTGCCACGCTCCGGATCGGATTCTTGGAGCCAGTTGCCGATGCGAACCAAGCCCTGGGCAGCGATGCAGGCAGCGGAACTGTCGACCGGCTCAAATTCATTGAAAGGATCTGCAGGTTGGTTGAGGTAATCACCCATTTTATGCAGATTGGGTGCTCCCGTATCCCAGTATGGGATTCCATCCGTGGGTGTATGCGCAAGATAAAACTCGGATGTCGCAATGGCAGCGGCGGACAGCTCTTTGATCAAATCGGCTTTGGAAATCAGTTCAGAATAGTCTGCCTCCGGGATTTGGTCAAGTATTTCCAAGGTCTCGCCCAAACCGCATATCGCCCAAGCTAGGCCCCTAGTCCATGTGCTGAAGCCCGTATAGCCCTGCTGGGAATTGGGGCAACGATAGTTGCCATCGTTGGTATTGAAGATAATCTCGTGCGCGGTACGTCCGGGAATGTCATAGCTGTCACGTCCTTTTCCGTAAAAAATCGAGTAGCGTACCGTGCTCAAAATGTGTTGGATCGCTCGCTGAATCAGGGAAATTTTGACGTCATTTTCGGCCTGCAATACATGTCCGAGTTGGTGTGAAACCACCAAAGCCCGGCAGCTGCGAATGGTATCCACAAATAAGGAATGTGGTCCGTTGAAAGAATAGATAAAACCACCGCTTGGAATTTTGGTCCAGCGTGTCGCCTGCACCGCTCCGGTTACTTTCAGAGCAATCTTGTAAAATTCCTTTTCCCAGTCTGAGCCCTCGATCCGGCCCTCGTTGATTAGACGAAGCAGGTTGCCATAGGTGCTGACATTGTTAAACCCATGATCATGAACTCCGATATGCGTCAGGTGCGGAGCCATTTTCTCAACGGTATTTTTACGGCCGATCTCCAGAAAATCCTTTTCACCAGTCGCATCAAACTGCAAAATGGAAGAACCAAACTGGAAACCTTGGGTCCACTCAGTCCATCCACGGGTAACATACTTGCCTTTTTCGGTAAAGACAGGCGCTCCTTTTTGGGTATCAAAGGACTCCTCGATCATCTGGATTTTTTGACCGGAAAGTATCCAGAACTTCTCCAAGGGATATTTTAACTCATTAATTGTAAAGGATGAATCAAGCTTCATGGGTAGTTTTTTGGGTAAAATAGTGTGCTAGCATCACAAGCACGGAGACAGGAATCAAAATAACATACATCGCGGCGTCTGTCGGCAATCCGGCAAAACCCGCAGGAACCAACTCAAGCAGTGACAGGACAAAGTAAGCCAAGGCCAGCCCAGAAACCAGAATGAGGGATTTGGGTGGATTTTTGAAAATGACCGCCCCCATCACGACCGGGGCAATCATGGAAGTCCCAGCGAAACTCACTCTGGCCAATAGTACCAACTCGTCACTCATATAGGTCGAAAACACCAAAACGATCAGGGAAAATACCAGGATGGCCAGCTGTGTGACTTTCATGTTGCCTTTGTCCGAGCCGGAGAGCAGCGAACGAAGCTCTGTTCCCAAGGCAAAAATCTGCGCATTGGTCGTCGAGAGGCATGCCGCGAAAAGACCGACTACGGCCAAAGCCGCTACCGGACTCGCCTGGTCAAACAGAAGCGCGGACGAAAGAAAATCGGCAGTAGAACTTTCGGGGTATTTCACCGCACCATACAACCCGATAAACGCCGTCGGCAGAATGACCAAGATGGCGAAAATCCCCACCGCGTAGGCCATTTTGTGCACGGACTTGTGACTCTTCAGCACCACCAAACGCGTGGTAAACTGGGGCTGGGACACTGGAATCAGCACGATGGCTATGGCCGAGGCGATCAGAAAGGGACTGGAAAACAAGCCTTTTGGCCCGGGAAGCGAGAGCAAAGCAGCGTTGCTTTCCTCGACTTTGGCCAATCCAGCCTCCAAGCCTCCCGCCATAGACAGACAGGTCAGTCCGATAATCCAAATTACCGCGAGCATGATCACGCCTTGAATCGCGTCGCTGTACATGATGGCTTTCAGTCCGCCTATCTCAGAATAAACCAACATCAACACAACAAGCAGGGCCGACCAACCCCAATCGGGCATGAGGTCTGGAAAAGCAGCATTGAGAAAGATCGAGATGCCCCGAATCTGAATCGCCACGTAGGGAATCAGAAAAAGAAACGAGCTTACAAACACCAGATAGCCTGCCCCTCGATTTTGAAAGCAGCTCCGCACAAAGCCGGCAACTCCCTTGTATCCGACCTGAGACGCTTTTTTGCGTAGAGCATAGCCAAACCAAATCAGCATAAACACCATCAGAGCATCCGAAACCGCCAGGAATATCCAAGCTCCAACCCCGTGCGTGCGGAAAAAATCCGGCATGCCCATGAACGTAAACGCACTGAACAATGCGGCGGAAAAGGTCAGGAACCCCAGGATCGAACCGATGTTAGACCCCGCGAGCATAAACTCATCGGAACTGCGGTTTTTGCTATATGACTTGTAAGATGCAAAGCCCAGAGAGGCCAAGAAGAGCGTGAAAAAGAATATCAGCCAACCCGTCATGCCTTCTTCGTTTCTTCATGGGGAAAAAACAAAGATCCAAGGTAGGTCAGCACTACCAGTAGAATCGCAACCAGTAGTCCAGTCCAAAAGACGTAGGGGATCCCGCCGAGCCTTGGTTCGACTTTGTTTTCGATAAAGAGCAAGAGAAATGAGCCGAGGGAGATAAGCAACACGGCTAGGACGATGATCGTCCAGATTTTGGATTTCATGGATTGAGCTAGCGGTTATATGGGTAAAAATCAGTCAACGAGAATTAACCATCCCCGTCCGCCTCAAAATAGCAATAAACTTCTGCTTTGCTAACCCGTGGGACTTTAAATAGCCTAGAATCCGGCTGGTTTTTACGCAAACAATTTCGTAGCCGAAATGGCTCGAATTATTGGAAATTAAGATAGATCGTGATCCCTTTTCTTCGGATAGAAGAGATAACGTCGCGGATCTCGGCCGAATTCTTCTCCGCGTAGTAGATATTGTTCAGGCCGTGGGAAAACCTGATTTCGGGGGCAAACTTGAAATATTTAAAGTAAATCTCAAATCCCATCCCCGCTTCGATGGCAAAATCCTGCCCCGTGGTGACAATTGGGTCAAGGTTAGCTTCATCCTGGCTTTTGGTGCGAAACTGATAGCTGGCCCCTCCGATGAAATACATCCGGGTATTGTTAAATCGCTGCGATCGATACTTGAAAAGGAGCGGAATCTCCACCATGGTAGCCTCCGTCACCGCTTCTTCGGTGGTGTACCCTAGACTGTTGCCGACGGTATTGTCAATCCCATCTGTTTGATCGACCACGGGCGTATAGATATTGACATCGGTACGGTACTCATAGAATGCAATCTTGGGAGTCAAAAGCAAATTTACCTGATCATGCAATCTGAGGATCCCGGTGAATCCCAATGAAAAGCCGGGGCTGAACTTGGGGTAGATTGAATGGATTTCACTATTGGAAGGGTCAAGAAACTCTTCCGAATACCTGATTTGGTAGCTGGCGTTGTGGCCTGCCAGAAAAAAACCGTAGGAAAGCACCTTGTCGTCCGACCCAGAAGTACTTGTTAGGCCAAAAAGTCCCTGGGAAAATCCCGGAATGCCGATCCCGAAAACGACCAAAAACAGAAAACCTATTTTTGCCCGACGTAGATGGAGCTGATTCCGAAAGTGAGAGGTTTGCATACCGTGCTATGAAATCCGACTTTTTTCAAAACTGCCAGAAAATCCTCCCCATCCGGAAAGGCCTGTACTGACTCAGGGAGATAAGTATAAGCAGAATTGTCCTTCGATACAATCTTGCCCACCTGGGGGAGAATCGTATTGGAATAAAACGCATAGGCCTGCTTCATGGGAAACGCCTTGGGCTTGCTGAATTCCAAAATGACCGTCTTCCCTCCCGGCTTGAGCACCCGATACATATCGGCAAGACCCTTTTCCAGATTTTCGAAGTTTCTGACTCCAAAGGAAACGATCACCGCATCAAACTTATTATCCTCGAAGAGTAATCCCTCGGAATCGCCCAACTGCATCTCGATCTTGTTCTGAAGTCCGCGCTTGAGCATCTTCTTTTTCCCTTCGGAAAGCATCCCTTCGGAGATATCCACTCCGATGATTTTGTCCGGATTGAGGGCGAGTGCCTCGATGGCAAAGTCTCCCGTGCCGGTCGCAATGTCCAAAATCAACTTGGGCTGATCCTTCTGCAGCATTTTGATGGCCTTCTTTCTCCAGATGATGTCAATCCCCATGCTCAGCACATGGTTGAGCAGATCGTACTTGCCACTGATGTTGTTAAACATCTCGGCTACTTGTTCCTTTTTGGAGTCTTGCTTGTCTTTGTAGGGTACTACGGCCATCACGGATCTTCTTTGCTGTCGCAATATTACTACAGAAACCCGAGGAATCTAAAATTGTTGGCTTTTAAGCCCGCCCAAGCCATCCAAAATAAAAGCGTATTTTTGCAGCGAACTGAACAGCTATGATCCGAAACGCCCAATTTGTCGTCAGCAATACCGATCCAAAAAAATGTCCCAAACCTGACCGTGCGGAGATCGCCTTCATCGGTCGATCCAACGTGGGCAAAAGCTCCCTGATCAATATGCTGACTGGAGTGAAAGAGCTGGCCAAAACTTCACAAAAACCAGGTAAGACCCAGCTGATCAATCATTTTATGATTGACGACCGCTGGTATTTGGTGGATTTGCCGGGCTACGGCTTCGCCAAAGTCAGCAAGGACACCAAGGACAAGTGGGAAAAAATGATCAGCTCCTACCTGACTGGAAGGGATAATCTCTGCGGTGTCTTTGTCCTCATCGACAGCAGACTGGAGCCGCAGAAGATTGACCTCGAGTTCCTGAATTGGTGCGGGGAGGAAGGCGTGCCTTTCGTCGTCGTTTTCACCAAGGCCGACAAGCAGTCCAAAACCCAAACCGATAAAAACGTCAGAGCTTTCCTCAAAAAGATGGAGGATATTTTTGGGGACATTCCCGACTATTTTGTGACCTCTGCCGAGAAAGGATCCGGTAAGGATGAGGTCTTGCAGTTCGTCGAGGAACTTGTCTCCGAATACGAGTCGGAGCAGACAAATTGATCGATAATTCTATATTTGCAGCCTGAAAACAAATCAACGCATGAATTTCAAAGACATCGCAACTGTAGCCGGCAAGCCGGGTCTCTATAAAGTATTGAAGCCAACCCGTTCGGGAGTAGTGCTGGAATCAATGGACGAGAAGAAAGCCAAACTGGTCGCCGGCATGGCGCAGCGGGTTTCCATCCTTAGCGATATTTCCATCTATACCCTGACTGAAGAGGGAGCAGAGCCCCTAGAGTCTGTGATGAAGAAAATCGAAGCGGAGTACAAAGGGGACACAGGAGTGGACGGCACCTCTTCAGATGCCGAACTTCGCGCTTTCCTAAAGTCAGTTCTCCCGGAATTTGACGAAGCACGTGTCTATACTTCAGACATCAAAAAACTTGTAGCTTGGTATAAGATCATCCGGGCAGCCTTACCTGAAGTGTTGGAGGAAAGCAAAGGAGAAGAAAAAGAAGCATAATTTTCCAGCCCCGACTCTCATCGGGGCTTTTTCTTTTAGCCCATGAGCCAAAGTCTTTCAGAAGAAACCTATGCGCTGGTTGCCAAAGATTTTACGTTGCCCGAGGTGAGGGAGCAGTTTTCAGAAGAAGCTGCCCTCCAAGTCCTCACTCGGGCGATCAGCCAACTCATGGACAGAAATCTGGAAAGACTCTTGCAGATCTGCTACCGTATCGATCTCTCCGAAAACAAACTGAAGCAAATCCTCCACGAATCCGAACCTGATCGGGTCGCTTCGGATTTAGCCAAGGCGCTATGGGATCGCCAAAAGCTAAAAGTGGAGATTCGAAGGAGGTATTCGGGGGAGTAGAGACTCTTTCGACAAACGTTGAGTGCAGTGCTTGTCACCCTGAACGAAGTCGAAGGTCTGATCAACCAAATTTGTTATCAGGCCGAGCGGAATTGTTGTCAGGCTGAGCGGAATCGAAGCCCAATATTTTTTCATTATTTTCCACTTTCCAAAAAACCCAAATTCCACATGGCAAATCCTATTTGGATCATGACTTCGGCTTTTGATCAGCTCAGTTTGGATCAGACCGTCGAAAAAGCAACAGAAATCGGTGTTCAGGGCCTCGACCTTTGTGTGTTTCGAAAAGACGGCACCCGCGATGACTTTGTCGCGACACACTTGGACTATGAAAACTTCGGTGCGAAGGACGCAAAAAAATTGATCGATCAATTCAACGGTGCCAAGCTTCGCCTCTCCATTGGGGCGTTTGAAAACCTCATCGGCGGCGACCCAGTCCACCGCACCAAAAACCAAAATCATCTACTCCGTCTTATCCGAATCGCGTATCTACTCGGCGGCGACGAAAACGATGTCAAGGTCGGCACCTTCGTCGGATACAACCATGAATTGGGAAATCAGGAAGGAGGCTTTGAAAAGAACCTCGTCGAATACCAGAAGATCTTCGGACCCATCATCCGCTATGCAAACAGCCTTGGCGTGACCGTGCTCTACGAAAACTGCCCCATGGAAGGATGGAGAAGTTCGGGCCACTTTGGCACCTTCAACAACCTCACAGGAGTACTTGCCGCTCGCAAGCTCATCTACGAACTCGTGCCGGAGAAGAATCACGGGGAAATCTACGATCCTTCCCATGATGTCTGGCAACACACCGATCCGGTCGAAGTCATCCGCAACACGGATATGAAAAGGCTGAAAAGAATTCACGTCAAATCCACCCGAAACAATCCCGATCCATTTTGGGGCAATATGTATCCCATGCAGGAAGTTCGAGCAGACTGGGCTGAGAAAGCTGGAATCCCTTCTAGCAAAAACCCCTGGGATCGCCATCACTACGAAGCCACACTCCCCGGATTTGGACTGGGCGACTCTATGGATTGGAGAGCTTTTGTCAACATCCTAAAAGAGCGAGGATTTAGCGGGCCTTTCGAAATAGAAAACGAAGCCGTGCTATCCAAGCAAACCGGCAAGCTGGGAGCTATTGTACAAGGCTGCAAAGCGGCCGTTCAAAACCTTGCTCCGCTTCTCTATGAGCTCGGCGAGGATGGTTGGCAATACCCTCAATCAGCCTACCAACCACTGAAAGAACTGAATCGTCAGGACATTCCACTGGTGACGATGGATCAAATCTTATAGGTTTTCTCAAAAGACAAAGGTTTACGCTGGAAACATAAACCTTTGTCTTTTGCGGCTGTAAACTTTCCTAAACCCAAGAGAAATCCACCACTTTACAAACTCGCCTCATAGCCCACATCCGGGGGAAGATTACTGCCTTCCGCTGCCGCCACTGCGAGCTGGTCGCATCTTTCGTTTTCGACATTGCCTGCATGGCCCTTTACCCAGATAAATTTGGGCTTGTACTTGAGGTGAAGCGGAATGTAGCGCTGCCAGAGGTCGGGGTTTTTCTTGTCCTTGAAGCCCTTTTTCTGCCAAGACCATATCCAGCCTTTTTCCACTGCATCTACGACATATTTACTGTCAGAGTAGATCTGCACCGGGTACTCGGCAGTCGTCAGCGCCTGAAGCGCTCGGATCACCGCCAAAAGCTCCATGCGGTTATTGGTCGTGAGGCGAAAACCTTCCGAGAGTTCTTTTCGGTGTTGACCAAATTTCAACACCGCTCCATAGCCCCCGGGCCCGGGATTTCCTTTGGCAGCGCCATCGGTGAAAATAATTACCATGCCACAAAGAAATGAAAAAAGACTCGCAACCGCGCCTTCCAAATGCGCCTGCCTGTGCCCTCACAGTCCGGAAAAGCAAATAATACTTTAGCCGATATTGATGGGGAAGGCGTTGGACTTGAAAATTTTCACCGCGATGGAGAGCAAAATGATACCAAATATCCTTCTCAAAACATCCAAACCAGTCTTCCCCAGCTTGTTTTCCAGCC
>CAZTJM010000046.1:0-29473 GCA_964613865.1 uncultured Limnohabitans sp.
ATAGATGACCAAAGTAGAAATGATGAAAAACTGGGAAATAAAGAACTGGGAGACGATTAGCGTTCGGCGTATCGTGTATCCCGATCCTTTAGTCGTGCTTTGTCCATGGATCACATGCCCATGACGCAATCCTGAAATTACCCATGCAGGATAGAGGCCGGAAAGTAGAGTTACACCCAGCCAGATGACTAAAAAGTACAGCCAAATGCCCAGATCGGAGGCCAAAGAGAGACTAAGGGACAGATCCATGTAGCTGTTTATAATCGGGAGGAGAAGCTGTGCCATAAGAAGAGATAGGAGACAGGCAGCCAAGGTAGCCACTAGGGACTCTGAGAGAATTTGGGTAATAAGCTGCGCCCGAGTACTTCCTAAGACCTTCCTGATTCCGATTTCCTTGGTTCGCTTTACAGCAGAAGCTGTGGTTAGATTGATGAAATTAATGCAACAAGTGAGTAGCAGAAATAGCCCTATCCCGGAGAAGGCAATCTTAGCTGCAGTCGGCATTTTGGAATTGTAGTTACCCACGCGCATATCGGAATGGAGATCCGCTAAAGGCTGAATGATGAAATGGTTTCCATTTGTGTTCTCCTTGCCTTTTCCATAGTTTTTTTGAACCAAAGCCTCCAGTCCTGCCTCGACCGAACCCAAGCCGGAATTCTGGTTTAGGAGAAAATAGCAATTGTCCTCGTCTGAAAGTCCACCCCAGCCTACCGATTCTTTTTGCTCACGAATGGATTCGAAGGAAAGCATGAGGTCAAAAGGCAAATCGGTGGTAGTCGGAAAGTCTTCCAGCACTCCCTCGATCTGGTAGCTTTCGTTATTATAGAGGATTTCCCGGCCTATGACTTCCTGCGTCCCGAAGTATTTTTCCGCCCATCGGACAGAAATCAAGGCTTTTTGAGGTTCGATGAGCACTTTAGCCGGATCTCCCGCAAGTATTTTTCGATCGAAAATCCGGAAGAAGGCATTCTCGGTAAAGACCACGCCGTTTTTTTCCTTAAACCGATCTACCGAACCATCGGGTCTAACTATCCCCAACAGGCTGTTTCGCTTGTAGACAGTCGCAACTGCCTCTTGGATTTCTGGTACTTCTGTCCGCAGCTCGGCCGCCAACACCGCTGGGACTGCCTGCACGAAGGACTGGCCATTTGGACCGTTTTCGCCGGATACTACCCGATAGATCCTGTCCTTCTGGGAATGGTGCTGGTCAAATTGGAGGCCCTGCCTAACGATAAGAAACAATAAAAGGCTTCCCGTGATCCCTAGGGTGAGCCCCGCAATATTGGTTAGTGAATTGGCTCTTTCTCTGAGAAGCGTTCTTAGCGCGGTGACAAGATGATTTCGAAACATAGGTTGGGAGGATTCGATTTCCAATCAGCTTGCCAAGCTGAGGCCAGAAAAAAAGTCGCTTGGGGATACGCAGAGCCTTTTTTTAGTGTATGGGATGTTCGCAAGTGAATTTTATTGTTCTACTGCGGACAAAGGTGCTGGTTGATTTTCTGACAAACCATGACTTGGGAAGGAATTCACGTTAAACTAGAATTAGGAACTCTCAGCAAATTTCGAAAACGCATCATCGAACATCAAACTCTTTAACCAAAGAGAAATTGGCTTGTGGACAATAGTGGTAATCGCGTTAATTTTTCATTCTTTTTCAGAACAAAGAAAACTTCAGCTTGTCAGTCAATAATTCCAAGGCCAAAATCGATCTGACCGAGTTTCCTTTTTCATTGAGTTCCGGACTCCAGACCGCGATACTGAATTTGTGGGGCATGACCGAAGCCACCCCGCCGCCAACCCCACTTTTCCCAGGAAGTCCAACTCTAAATGCGAATTCTCCGGCCTCATCATAAAATCCGCAGGTCAGCATTAATGAGTTGATCCGCCTGGCAAAGCTTTCTGAAACTATCTCTCTCCTGGCGTATATGGAATAGCCATCATTTGCCAAAAAAGAAAAAGATCTTGCCAAATCCACACAACTCATTTCTATGGAACAATGGGCGACATAGGTTTTGATCACCTCCTCGACCTTGTTTTCGAAATTATCATAAGCCTTTAAAAAATACCCAAGCGCAGTATTCCGTTCCGAATGCTTGAGTTCAGAATCCATCACCTCTTGGCTGATTTTAATGCATGCTTCCCCGTTTAATTCATCGATAAATTTGCTGATCTCGGCGATGGGGTCTTCGAACTTAGAGGTTAGTGCGTCAGTGATCACCAAAGCGCCAGCATTGATGAAGGGATTTCTTGGAATGCCTTTTTCGAATTCCAATTGTGCAATTGAATTAAAGGGGTCGCCGCTCGGCTCCACATTTACTCTTGACCAGAGTTTGTCTTTAAAAATGCTCGCCACCATGGTCAGCGTATATACTTTGGAAATACTCTGTATGGAAAACGGCTCCTCAAAGTCCCCCGCTCCAAAGATGTTTCCTTCCAAATCAACCAACGCGATTCCAAATTTATCCGCATCTACACGAGCCAGTTCGGGGATATAATCAGCCACCTTTCCCCTGGGATTTGCCGATAATACTTCATTGTAAACTTCTTCGATTAACTGCTGATAGTCCATGTGGTCAAAGTGATGATTTTGGGTTCTATTATCAAATTTTAAGTTTAATATATTTTGCAGATGAAAATATGGTCATTGGAAATTGAACCGTCCATTCAATGGATTACTTCGGAATGGGCGGATGTGTCGAAACAAGACAGTTAGCTTTGGAAGAAAAGAGTTCTGAAATTTGATTTCTAGTGCTATGGGAAATAAAACAAAAGTATGGATCGCTATTTCGACGAAATGTTTGCTTACATCAATCAGATATGGGACATCCCAGAAGGTGATAAGGATGTATGTCGGCTGTTTTTCAAACCGATTCAGGTGAAAAAGGACACCCTTTTGGAAGCGGCCTGGAAGATTCCGAACTACCACAATTTCATCGTATCAGGCTATATGAGAAACTTTCATCGGGATGAAAAGGGAAATGAAGTCACGGTGGATCTCAATGACGGTCCCAGATTTTTTACCTCTTACTACCATTTCATGAATCGCTCTATTTCCCACGAAAACCTTCAATGCGTGACCGATTGCGAGATTTTGAGGATTTCTCGCGACGATGTGGACCGATCTGCGGAAATGGGCAAGACCCAAAAAGATTACACGATCAAAGTGCTCCAGCAGAAAATGGAGCAGGACAAAGAGCGAATCCATGACATGGGCAACCTGAACGCAGAGCAACGCTATTTGAAATTGCTCCGAAATCAGCCCAATATCATCCGAAATTTCCCTTTGAAATACATTGCGTCCTATTTGGGTATCAAACCCGAAAGTCTCAGCCGGATCCGAAAGGGAATTACTTAACAATTGTTAGGTGTGGTTGAGGGGTCGCTGTCCTAGATTTATGATTTAGAGCATTGTATTTTAACCTAAACTGATCCCCTTGAGTGCTACGACCTTCACCCAGAATTCTCCCCTTGAGTCGACTTCGCCGGTTCTCAATCGACTCTTCGACATTTCTACCAAAGTCTGGTTTGCTGCGGTAGTCATCGGTCAGCTGATCTTTGCCTACTACCTGATCATGTTGTACGGAGCTGCGGGCTTGCAGGGAAATCTGGAGCGATGGAATGCCCAGACCACCCATGGTTACGTCCCCAGTGATCTGATCGGGAATTTCATCTTTGGTGCGCATATCTTATTTGCAGCGGTCATTACCGTAGGAGGCCCGATTCAACTTTTGTCTCAAATCAGAGCGAGAATGCCCCGATTTCATCGGGTCAACGGAAGAATCTACATTGGATCTGCATTTTTGATCAGCCTGGCAGGACTCTACCTTGCCTGGGTACGGGGTGCAGCGGGCGGGCTGATGGGGTCGATTTTTATCACGATCAACGGACTGATTATTTTCATCTGTGCCTACTTTGCCGTCCGGTATGCGATCCAAAGAAATCTGGTGATTCACCGGCAATGGGCGATCCGATTATTTCTGGCGATGAGCGGGGTGTGGTTTTTCAGAGTGTTTATTATGCTTTGGCTGGTGATCCATCAGGCTCCGGTTGGCTTTGATCCGGAGACGTTCCAAGGTCCTTTTTTAAATGCGCTGTACGTGTTTGTCTATATTTTGCCACAAGTTTTTGCCAGTATTTATTTTCGGGCGAAAGCCACGGATTCCAAAGTTTTCAAGATCTCCGCCTCCATTGGATTGACCACGCTGACCTTGGGGATTCTCGTTGGGATTTTTGCGGCGACGATGGGCATGTGGCTTCCGCTGCTTTGATTGCGGGAACTGGGCATCAGCCAATATGATGACTTTTCCACTTGATTTGATGATTCCGGTTGCGTGTGAAAAATCCGTAAGGTTATCTCTTCTTATGACACCTCCTCATATAGCTTTTTCAATAAATTCTCTTTCAGTCGCTTACTAGTCTCGGTTTGTCGGGTTGTGCCGCACTTCACTTCGCAAGTTCTGGAAAGCTCTTGGTTGAGGTCTTCGGCCAAGTTTCCTTCCAAAGTGGTGCTGTGCAACTTGCTATGTCCTTTGGTTTCTTTTGGAAAGATTGACTCGAAATACAGCTGATATTTTTGAGAGGGTTTCTACCTTGCAGTTCGAAAAATCAGACCATGGCAAAAAGGAAATCAAAACCTCAACAAACTGCTTTTAATCCGATCACCTATCTGAAAACGGGTAATGCTCGGAAGCTGCCGATTTATCAATGCTTATTGCCAAAAGATTGGGAAGTGATCAAGAAGTTTCCGGTGATCTTGGCTAGAAAACATGTCAACGGGAACATCACTTTTACCTCCGTCTTGGTGGATTTGTTGTGCACAGGAGCAAAGGACGTTCTGTTTTTTGTCAACGAACCCGAATCACTTTATCGGGAAATTTTGAATAGGTATGAGGATGGGTTGCAGTTGGATTTTGAACCGGTATCCTACGAACTGATCCATAATCTGATTTTTGAATCTGTCGCTTTTGCTGAAGAATATGGGATTGCTCCACATGAGGATTTTAGGTTTGCGGAGTTGATTTTGGAGGAAGATTCAGATGATTTTCCAAGGGTGGAGGTTTCGCTTGGTGAAGGGGGTAAGGCGCATCTTTATCTGAATTTTGGGGATGACAGGGCACCTTATTTTGAAAGGCAGATTTTGAAGTATGGTAAAGAGGGGACCTATGAGATTTTCAGAAATGATTTTGATCCATTTATGAATGCAGATGATGAATCAGACGACGAATGGGGTGAAGATGACATGGGGAATAAATATTCAGAGCCTTGTTTCTCCTGGGATGAGTTGGACTGGGAGGAGTTTTATGACGAGGGAGATTTTGAAGAGTTGGCCAATGATATCGCGATTTACACGCTCTCCCGTTTGCCTGGTTATACTTACTACGAAATGATCGAGGAGCCGATTTTCGCACCATTTTTGGAGATTTTACATACGGAGGAGCCGGTCGACACCATCCCATTGACCAAGGTCGAGCAAAAGCTCTTGGTGGAAGTCTATGAAAGATTGGGGGCTTCTGACTTGGAATTTGGTGACGGTGATCCAGGGTTGCTGAAGATGATAGAGTCAGGGATCAAAAAATATCCTAAAAACAGAATTCTGTATCAGTACAAGTGGGAATATTTCCAACGATGCGGAGATCTTCCCAAGGCTTTGGACCTTGCCTTGGAGATGAAACAGGAATTCCCTGACTACTTGTTTGGCCTGACCTGCCACGCCCAATCACTGATCGAAATGGGTGAGGTGGATTCCATTCCGGAGGCTATGAACGACTTTACCAAAATCCAGGATTTTTTACCGGATCGGGAGGAGTTTCATGTGACAGAATTACAGGCCTTCTATTCGCCTTGGATCTATTATTATTCCAAAACAGGACAACTGAGGGCTGCGTCTTTCCTGTTCAATTTTTTGGAAGATCATTTTGTGCTTTTTTCACATCCTTTGCACGCACTTGTCGAAAATGCTTTGGCAGAAGGGGCAAAGAAGATCGTAGCTCCTTTTTATAATAAAGTCCAGGCTGGCGAAGTTTCTCAGGAAGAGTTTTTAGATCTGATGATGGGAGAAGAATAGGGCAGACCTAGACTGCGAACAAAATCATCAATTTTGGAGTGCCGGGTTGGATAGCTGATCTGACTACTATGGAAAAGTGTGCGATAAAATTTCGTTTTCCCGCCAAACCAAGGGGATTTTCTATTTCAGGGCGTTAACGGCTAAGAAATCAATTCACTTACCAATAAATCTTCGTCCAGATCCTCCCAGTGAATTCCTTCACCGCCACCGATTAATCTCCAATTATTTAGCTCCTCGGTAGAAGCATCCCTCAAGCTGGAAAACCATTCTAAGGGAATGCTGACTTCTCTGCCGTCCTGCAGAAATATAATCATCTTCCCGTCAGTGAAGGAGATATCTGTGGCAAGATTGGATTTGAGTTTAGTTAAAGTATTCATCCCAGCGATTTATTAATAGGTTGACGTTTTGTTGAATTAGGATACGGATTTCTCTCAATTCAGATGCCCTGAATCCTTTATTGCTCACCAGTTCAACGGCCTGCAAGTGAAATTTAGCAGTCTTTTGGCTTTTTCGACATGGATATGCATTGGCAAATGTTCATTGCTGTAAAAGAAAAACCTATATCCATTTACTTTCAGAATAGTTGGCATTTCAATGTGTTGATGTAGTTCGATCATTGAACTAATTACAATATACGTTGTTCATTAGCTCATTCCAATTGCGAGATCCCAGTTCTACCGCCGAACAATTTGAAATTCAAAAACACGGTTTGTGATTGGCAGCTGGCGAAAGTATCTTTACACCCTATTCACCAAATGCGTCTATCGTGGCAAATAAAAACGTCAAAGTAGGGATGGTCCAGCTCAGTTGCTCTGGGAATGTGGCCGAAAACATGGACAAAACCATCGCCGGCATCCGTAAGGCTGCTGAAAAAGGCGCCCAAGTCGTTGTCCTTCAGGAGCTTTTCCGATCGCTGTATTTTTGTGATGTGGAAGACTACGAAAACTTCAAGTTGGCTGAGGCGATTCCTGGCCCGTCTACCGATACGCTCGGTGCTTTGGCCAAAGAACTTGGTGTGGTGATCGTGGCTTCACTTTTTGAAAAGCGCGCCGAGGGACTTTACCACAACACCACCGCTGTGATGGATGCGGACGGCTCCTACTTGGGTAAGTACCGCAAAATGCACATCCCCGACGATCCGGGCTACTTTGAGAAATTCTACTTCACGCCCGGAGATCTGGGTTATAAGGTCTTCAAGACCAAGTTTGGCAATATCGGCGTGCTGATCTGCTGGGATCAGTGGTATCCCGAGGCAGCTCGAATCACTGCGCTCAAGGGCGCTGATTTCCTCGTGTATCCCACCGCTATCGGCTGGGCGGGTACGCAAGACGAAGCTACGAACGACGAGCAGTATGGCGCTTGGCAAACTATCCAGCGTTCGCACGCGGTGGCCAACGGCATCCCCGTGGTGTCTGTAAACCGAACTGGAGTAGAAGGGGAGATGCAGTTTTGGGGCGGATCTTTTGTGGCGAATGCCTTCGGTCGAGTGACCTATAAGGCGCCCCATTTGGAAGAGGAAATTCATGTGGAGGAGTTGGACTTGACCGGTTCGGATCGGTACAGGACCCACTGGCCTTTCTTGAGAGATAGAAGAATTGATTCCTATAGCCCGATCACCAAGCGTTTTCTTGACGAAGAGTAGGCTATGAGAGATATTTTTGAACTGGCCCGCAGTGGTGCTGCGACTCCGGCCGAATTGGGATACTTCTTTCCTGCCGAGTTTGCTCCGCAAGAATCCATGTGGCTGAGCTGGCCTCACAAGGAGGAGTCTTGGCCAGGGAAGATAGACACCATCTTTGCTCCTTATTCCCAGTTTATCAAAGAAGTGGCCAAGGGACAGAAAGTCAACATCAATGTGGCCGATGAAGAGATGAAAGCCTTTGCTTTGGGTCATCTTCAGGCTGCTGGTGTGGACCTTGCAAAGGTGAAGTTTCACTTTTTTCCAACCAACGATGCTTGGTGTAGGGACCATGGACCTGCGTTTCTGATCAATCCCAATGCAGAATACAAGAAAGCGCTGGTCAAGTGGGAGTACAATGCCTGGGGTGAAAAATATCCTCCCCACGACTTGGACAATCTGATTCCCCTGCATATCGCAGCGGAATTGGCTATTCCCTGTTTCAGACCGGGTATCGTGATGGAGGGAGGTTCGGTTGAATTCAACGGCAAGGGCACGCTCCTCACCTCCACAGCTTGCCTGCTCAACAAAAACAGAAATCCGCAGCTGAGCCAGTCACAGATCGAGCAGTTCCTGCGCGACTACTATGGCGTCAAGCACATTCTTTGGGTCGGAGACGGGATAGTCGGAGATGATACCGACGGACACATTGATGACATCACCCGTTTCGTCAATGAGGATACCGTAGTGACCGTAGTGGAAGAAAACAAAGCGGACGAAAACCACGAGATCTTGGACGAAAACCTGAAGCTGTTGAAGAGGATGCGCCTTGAGAACGGCAAGCAGCTCAATATTGTAGAGCTGCCGATGCCCAGTCCGGTCATCTGGGAAGATCAGCGTCTTCCGGCTTCCTATGCCAACTTCTACATAGGAAATGAGGTCGTAGTGGTGCCCACTTTCCGTGACAAAAATGACCAAAAAGCACTTGATATTCTGATGGACTGCTTCGCTGGCAGAAAGGTAGTTGGAATCGATTCTACTGATATCATTTGGGGCTTGGGTTCGTTTCATTGCCTGAGCCAGCAGGAACCAGCAGTTTAGCTTGCATTGATCAGTCTCAGTTTTTGAATAGCTTTAATTGGAATTCTAAAGGGCAAACCAGATGGTTTGCCTTTATCGTTTTGTAGAGTTTAGAAATGGCTTTTTGATTCTCAATTGGATTCCCGCATCAGCTTACCTGACTGCCAAACTCCTTGACTTTTCACAATGGATGATCACTACACCTTTTTAAGTTGGTTTTTTCATCCATCTTCCTCAAGGTATTTTGCGAAATGTTGGGATATTAGGTGGAGAATTCTTTTTAGCCTGATCTTTTCATCTAGCCATTGAGACAATGGGAATTCAATCTTTTAGAAGACTAAGTCTTGCGGTTCTTCTACTTGTTTTTTTGTCGGGAGTTTCCACAGAGGTGCATGCGCAGCTCGGGCGCAATTCCCAGGAGGTTTGGCCAGGAGTAGAGGTGTTTTACCGGCTTAATCAGCGGTCTAGGTTTTTGGGTACCCTGTCAGGCACCAAACTGGATAATACAACCTACGCAGACGGAGGTTTTGGTTTTTTTTACGACCATTTTACCTTTCCTCCGAAATTCGCCCAGAAGTTTTTGACCCACAGATCCGACAGCCTGCCGGGAAAATATCTTTGGCTCAGGATGGGATACCAGTTCAGCAATTCTTCAAAAGAGTCTGACGAGGATATCAACAATCACACGCTGGTGACGGAGATTAACAATAGAACTTACCTGCCAGCCCAATTTTTAGGCACTATCCGAAACCGTGTGGACTGGCAGTTTATCAACGGGGAATTCCAGGCCCGGTACAGGCCGAGGATAATCTTGGAAAGGGATTTTCGGACCGAATATCTCTTTTTTACCTTCAGGTCTTTCGGCGAATACTTCGTCTATTTTGGAAACTCCGATCAGAATCGCTTCAGGGTACAGTTTGGAGTGGAAATCAAGGTCGCCCGAAACCTCGACTATGAATTCTACTGGAACCACCAGTTCAAGTACGATCAACAACCGGATGAAGTGGATGCCTTTGGAATGAATTTGAAGTTCTATTTTACGAGGGGAACCAAAGCAATCTATTGGGACAAGATCTTCCCCAATAAAACTGGTAACTGATCATCCAATTGCGGACAGCTACCGCGTATGCTTATTGCCTGATCACCCGTCCGTCTTCCATTTCGATGATACGGTCAGTGCCCTCGGCAAATTCCGGGTCATGGGTGACAATCAGCATGGTTTGGCCAAAGTCGGCAGCCAATTCCTTGAACTTGTTGTACACGATATCCGAGTTTTTCTTGTCTAGATTTCCGGTAGGTTCGTCGCCCATGATGAGCAAGGGGTCGTTAATCAGCGCTCGGGCGATGGCAACGCGTTGCTTTTGTCCCCCGGAGAGTTGATTGGCCTTTTTCTTGGCATGATCCTGCATGTCAAAGATGCGCAGCTTTTCGATAGCTCGGTGTTCCAGCTCTTCCCTCGGATATTTTCCCAGCTTGAGCCCGGGGATCATCACATTTTCTAAGACTGAAAACTCGTTGAGCAGGTAATGGAACTGGAAGACAAACCCGATTTTTTCATTTCTGAGTTTGGAGAGGTAGTCAGAGGATTTGCCGGAAATCAACTCCCCATCGAGGCTAAGCTCTCCTTTATAGTCCGTGTCCATCGTGGAGAGAATGTAGAGTAAAGTGGATTTTCCGCAACCTGACTTGCCGACCACCGAGACAAATTCACCCCTTTTGATCGTGAATGACACTTTTTTCAACACCTGCGTTTCCGTGGGATTGTAGAAAAACTTGTCGATGTTTTTTGCTTCCAGAACAGGAGTTTCGAATGCGTTCATTTTCCTCGGATGATTTCTACGGGATCTACGCCGCTGGCTTTTCGGGCTGGAAAGAATCCGGCAAAATAGGTCGTGATTAAGCTGAAGGTCCCTCCGATCAAGTAGTATTTGGGATTGTAGTCCACGGGGAAGGTTTTGATCGTGGGTAAGGCCTCCGTCTCAAAGGGAATCTGATCGATGCCCAGTCCCGCCAAAAAACCAAACAACAGTCCCAGTGCCCCGCCTACAAATCCGATTGTCAGTGCGATCGTGATGAATATCCGGTTGACGTCTCTGCTGTCAAATCCAATGGCTTTTAGGATGGCTATGGTGTCCAGCTTTTCATAGATCATCATATTCAGGATATTGTAGATGCCGAAGCCCGACACCACGAGCAGGGTGATCCCGACCGCATAGCTGATCATAGTTCGAATATTAGTTCCTGTCTCAAACTGGGCATTCACAGTTTGTATGTCATCTGCGTCGATCTGGAAAATACCGGCCAGCTCTTTGGCCATCGGAGGCGCCAGGCTGAGATCATGAAGCTTCACCTGGATGTCCGTAACATAGGAGGCGGACTCTCCCAGCATCTTTTGCACAGTGGTCAACGAGGCGTAGCTGTTGACATTGTCGAAATCTCCCAATCCGGATTGGTAGTAGCCGACGACCTTGAGTTGAACCCGATTGCCTTGTGCTGTCGTCACCTGGACCACGTCTCCGATGTCCGCCAGCATCCGGTCTGCAGCTCCTTTCCCCAAGATAATCGTGTTGGTTTGGTTCAGTTCAGCATAGTTTCCAGCAGTCACATAATCTGAAAATGAAAACAGTTCGGCCTCTTTTTCGACTTCAATCCCATTGACAATACCGGTGAGGTCTATGGTGCCGACGTTAAAAAAGACCTGGGCGGAAATTTTCGGACTGATTCCCAAAACTCTCGAGTCCCGCTCCAGCGTGCGCATGATGGATTCGCTATTGTAGATGGCCAAGCGGCTGGTGCTTGGCTTGATGGAGCGGATGATGTTGAGGGAATTCTCAAACTTTTCGCTTTGGTCTATGGGTTGGTTGGGATTGGGACGGATCTCATTGTAAAAACGGATATGGGGAGTTCTGTTGATGACCAAACCGTCAAGCATGGAGTTGAGCCCGTTCATGAAGCCGAGCAAGGCTACAAACATGGTGATGCTGAAAAGCACGCCTGTGGAAGCAATCACCGTCTGCTTTCTCCTTGCGAGCATCAAGGCCTTGGCTATCTCTATGATCAGCGTCCATTTCATCTGGAAATCATTGTTTTTTCGATAGCCATATGGAACATCGCATTTCGGATGGGTTTCCTTGGTGCCAAGTTTTTGATGTTCGATTTCATCGCTCAGGCTGGATTAGTTTGGTCTGCTCATCCACTCCCTCAAGGATTTCGGCAAACTGGAAGTTTTTCAAGCCAACCTTGACCGGTAGGGTGTCACCATCTTCGGTAATCACGCTTTTGTCCATCCAGAGATAGTTTCTGGGGATGACCAGTGCAGAGGGGCTTTCGTTGGTGACGATATTGGCTTCCAAAGTTAGGTTAGGAAAAAGCTTCGGGGGATTCTTGGTGAAAACGGCTTCTACCGTGAAGCTCTTTGACCGGGGATCCATGATGGGGTATATCCGGGTGACCTTTGCCTCAAAGACCTGCTCTTTGAAGCTGTCCATCGTTACCAAGACCAACTGCCCCAGTTCAACTTTAGAAATGTCGTATTCGTCTACCTGCAATTCCAGTAAGAAGTCGACCGCGCTGCCAATGACGGCAAGAGGCGTTTGGGGGCTTACCATTTCTCCCTTTTCCTTCAAGATGGAAAAAACCACCCCGTCGATCTTGCTTCGTAGCGTATAGTCGCTCTCTACCACCCTGGATATGGCGAGGTTTTTTGAGGCACTTTTGGAATTGAACTCAATCTCCCGCTGCAGATCCCGATGCCGCAGCAAGTAGGACTCATAAGCGGTTTTGGAGTTTTGATAGGCCAGCTGTCGCTGCTCCAGTTCCACGGCGCTGCCAATATTTTGGGCCCAAAGGCTTCTCTGGCGACTCAGCAAGAGGGAGTCGTTGATCATCTTGCTCTTTGCCAAATCAGTGGCTAACTCCAAATCCCTCAGTTTGGATTGGTTGGCTTGCTGGTCCGCAAAGGCCTGCGAGAGTTGGGCGTTTTCCCTGCTGAGTTCCTCGCGCTCGCTGAAAACCTGGAGAATGGGAGTCCCTGCCTTGACCGTATCACCCTCCTCCACGAAAATTTCCTGGATGGGACCACTGGCTGAAGTAAAAGCCTCGTATTGGTCTTTGGCCTTGACGATGCCGGAGGCGTAGACGGACTCAGTCAATGCCTGTCTTTTGGGTGTGATGATGTCTGATTCAGGCTTTCCGCAGGAGCTGACCAGCAATGCGGCCATCAGAAGGGCTTTGATCGACTGGATTTTGGGAGAAAATGCACTTTTTTCACTCATGTCGAGGATAAAGGTGGGTGGGCAGTTGATTCGTTTCCAGGGTTTAAAATACTGAGAATTTTAACGTGCAGGACTTTTTCAAGGGTATTTGAAATCTAGTCCCTATCGATTGCCTTTTAGACGCTTGGAAGTATCATTCCCCCGAGCTCACATTTATTCCACGGCTTGATAGACCATTTGGCGAAACTTGTTTTCGTAGTGGCTGCTGAACGGGTTGAATTGGGTCATAAAGACCGCCACCATCTCTTCCTCTGGATCGATGAAAAAATAGGTGCAATACGCTCCGCTCCAATAAAAGGTGCCTTCAGAGCTGAGCGCTTTAGAATCTGCCAAGTCATCAACGACCGCAAAGCCAAGCCCAAATCCTTTGCCAGGCTCCCAAAAGAGGTCGGCGCTTTGATTGATCCTCATGATGTCTACGGTCTTGGAACTCAGATATCTTCTGCCGTCCAGTTCACCGCCGTTGAGCATCATCCGGGCAAAACGCGAGTAATCCTCTGCGGTCGAGAAAAGGCCGTGCGTGCCGCCGAAAACTGTGTTTCCAGAAGTGGGCGTCTGTCGCTCGGATTTGACCAAGGTGCCGTTGTCATCGTAGTTATGGAGTTGCATCATCCTGTTTGCCTGATCCTCCGTGAGATTGTACCCCGTGTCTTTCATGCCCAAGGGGCCGAAAAGACGAGTTTTCAGGAATTCGTCTGGACTCATTCCCGTGAAAACCTCAATGAGCCGTGCGAGGATGTCTGGCGAGGCGGAATAGTTCCACTTTTCTCCGGGATGGCTGGCCAAAGGCTGCGCAGCAAGTGCCTTTACCCGCTCCTCTATGGTCTGAGGATTGGACATGTAGATCGCCTCCCGGACCTCCTCGTCGAGCTTGGTGGGGCCGATGCCATGCAGGAAGCCTGCCGTGTGGCTCAAAACTTGGGCTATGGTGATTTGTGATTTGGCAGGTTCCAATCCGGAGGAACTTCCAACCTCGGGATCTTTGACCACCTTCATCTCTTTGAATTCGGGAAGGTATTTGGAGATGGGGTCGTTCAAGAAGAAATAGCCCTCCTCATAGAGCATCATGAAAGCCGTACTGACGATAGGTTTGGTCATGGACTGGATGAAGAAAATCTGATCCGCGCGCATCGCCGTCTCTGCGGCAAAGTCGCTGTAGCCGAGTGCTGACTCGTGGGCTTTTTCGCCGTTTTTATAGATCAGTGTGACCACTCCTGGAAGTCGTCCCGCGTCAATTTCTTTTTGAAAATAGGCATCATAGCGGGCGAGCCGCTCTGGGGATAGGTTGCTTTGCGCCAGTGCCGAGATGGAGACCAACACACAAAAAAGGAGGGAAGCGAATATACTCGAGAGTTTAGTCATCGGATTTTGGGTTTTTGTCAAGATAGGATTTCTCTTTGATATTCAGGGAGGTGCAAGGTAGCCGGAATGGCCGCTATTTTTCGTGCAGAAACCTGAAGCTGTTGTCCTTTACGCGCAATTCGTCCAGGCCATTCTTGCCCGGTGCAAATTCCAGTTCGATCACCGCCGTCTTTCGCGGCGCGACGGTAGAGTCGGAAGCATGGGTATGTAGGACATACTGGAGCTTTCCCTCTCCGTCCACGAAATAGTCCCCGTGCCCAGTTCCGTTGGTTTTTGCATCGCCTCGGTCAAAGATGGGATTGGAATCGCTTTTGCTCCAGGGGCCAAGGGGGCTTTTGGCTACCGCGTAGCCGACCGCATAATCCGGGTTTCTGAAGTCGTTGGCGGAGTAGATGAAATAGTAGAGCTCTTTATGCTTGATGATCGCGGGCCCTTCGGATACGGTCCATTCAGATCCGGCAGTATTTTCCCAACCTTCCTCTGCGTGAAAGCAATAGGTCAGGGTCTCCTCCTTGATTCCGGAAAAATCGTCTTTCAGTTCGGCTACATAGAGTCGGTTTCCCTCCGTCAGCCTAACGTGGTATAGGTACTTTTTACCATCGGAGTCTAGAAATACGTAGGGATCAATCTGTTTTCCCGGAGCTGGGAGGGGTGACTTTTTCTCTTGGGAAAAAGGCCCCAGTGGGCTGTCCGACACCGCAATGGCGATCTGCTCGTCGGCGGTATAGGCCATGTAAAACCTTCCCCCGAAAGCAAAAACCTGCGGTGCCCAGAAACCTTTGCTGCCAAAAGCCTCACCTTTTTTCAGCGCGAATCCGTCATTTTTGTCGGACTTTTTCCAGACCTCCATGTCTTTGGAAGTATAGACTCCGAAACCCTTGTTGGAGTCTCGGCCGTCTGTTCCATAGAGGTAATAGACCGAATCGTGGTAGAAGATCGTGGGGTCAGCCAGTCGGACGATTTCTTGATTGGGAGGCGGGGCGAAAAGAAAGCGCAGCAGAAAAAGGGCGGTAAAAAGATGCTGGTAAATCACGATTGTAGAAATGGGTTTATTGGTTTGAAATCAAGGTTTGGGGTAGAAACTCATTTTTGATTCATCTTTTCGAGTTCTTTTTCCAGCCGATCTATATTCTCCTCGTTTTTGTCCAGCACATATTTTTTGAGTTTGGCGCAGTCTTCTTCAGTTTCAAAAAGTTGCTTGAAGGTGACTCGCGTTTGCTCGGGTCCTAGCGCATCGAAAGTAGCCAGCACCTGAAATAGAGGTTTGGAGTGGCGCTTCCAAGCGATCAGTCTCGGCTTTTCGATTTGGATAAATTCGCATCGGTTTTCAAAATTCCCCTGAGTTGGGGCGTGCATGGTGAAGTTCCACTTGCCTCCAACCCGAAAGTCAAATTCGTGGAAGGTATTGGTAAAGCCCGCCGGTCCCCACCAGTTTTTCAGGTGCTCGGGCTCCGACCAAGCGCGGTACACAAGGTCCTGGGAAAAGTGGACGATCCGGCTGCAGACGATCTCAGTATCCGGGGTGGTATGGAGGATTTCATCGGTCATGGCGGGACTGTTTGAACGCTTAAAATAGCGGTTTTTTGAAGGAAATTGGATATTCAGATTGAGAGGGGTTCTCTTTTGGCTATTTTGGGTTTATAAGCCCCGCAAGCCATGCAGCATTTCGAATCAAACTATACCACCCACGATGGGAAAGTACTTTTTCTCCAAGCTTGGATGCCAGAGAATCCCAAGGCAAGTGTTCTGTTGGTTCATGGCTTGGGTGAGCACAGTGGGCGCTATGGTGAGTTTGCGACGCGGCTTTGTCGCGCGGGAATTGCCGTCTTTACGTTTGATGGACGAGGCCATGGCAAATCGGAATCGGGAAAGCCCAGTGCTTTTTATGAGTCAGCAGAGGATTATCTGAAAGATATCGAAGTGCTTTTTGGGAAAGCCAAGAACTACCTGCCAGGGATTCCGGCGTTTATTTACGGCCATAGTATGGGGGGCGGACTGGTGGCGGCTTTTGCCCTCAAAAGAAAGCCGGATGCTGCCGGAGTGATCCTGAGCAGCCCCGCGATAAAGGAGGCGGATGGGACTTCCAAATTGCTGCTCGCGGTTTCGGATTTGGTGAGTAAATACTTGCCCAGATTGAAGGCTTTGAAGTTGGATATCGACGGGATTTCGAGGATTTCGGAAGAAGTCGAAAAGTACAAGTCTGACCCCCTGATCTATCAAGAAAGCATCCCGGCTCGAACTGGCACTGAACTTTTTCATCAGATGGAATATATCCAAAAGCATGCTTCTGAATTCAGTCTGCCGGTTTTGATTCTCCACGGAGATGCAGATCGTCTGACCAATCCCAAGGGCTCCCAGTTGCTTTTTGAAAAAGCGTCTTCCAAAGACAAGACCTTGGAGATTTTTCCGGGCGGATATCACGAACTGATTCGGGATTTGGAAGCCGAAAGGTATCAAACGCTTATTTTGGATTGGATAGAAAGGAGGACTTGACGCTCAGTGACCGTGGATGCTTGGTTTAGGCCGATGCCCTATTTTTTGTTGTCCATGTTGCCATTCCCTCTTACCTTTAAAAGCTGGAATTTCTCAGCAGCTTACAAATCCGATTTAGATTTAATCTTCCATCTGTAAAAAGTCTTTTGGGCTTCTATTGTGTGCCCTTTTGTTTTCTTTTGGCCTTCAGGCCCAAAACACCCTTCACCCTACCTCACAATCTTACGAATATCCTACCGAGCCGGAAGTTTTGGAAAAACTTGAACAATGGAGAGATCAGAAATTTGGCATTTTGATCCACTGGGGAATTTATGCCGTGCCGGGAATCGTCGAGTCTTGGAGTATCAACAACGAAGACTGGATTAGGAGAAAAGATACCACCCAGTCCTACAACGATTACAAAAAGTGGTATTTCGGGCTCAAAGACCAATTCAATCCCCAAGGCTTCAATCCGGAGCAATGGGCCGATGCCGCCGCCAAAGCCGGCATGAAATACGTGGTCTTCACCACCAAGCACCACGACGGCTTCAATATGTTTGATACCCAATTCACCGACTATAAGATCACCGATGGTCCTTTTAAAAACCATCCGAAAGCCGACGTGGCGAAGTATGTTTTTGACGCTTTCCGAGCCAAGGACATGATGATCGGGGCCTATTATTCCAAGCCGGACTGGCACTCCCAGTACTTCTGGTGGGACTACTACGCGACGCCAGACCGCAATGTGAACTACGATATTCGAAAAAATCAATGGAGATGGAATCAATTCAAGGAGTTTACCTATAACCAGATCAACGAAATCACCACTCGCTATGGGGATATCGACATCCTATGGCTGGATGGGGGATGGGTAAGACCCCGCTCGACTGTCAACGAGGAAGTGCTGAGCTGGGGAGCGCCGATACCCGACTTTGATCAGGAAATCAACATGCCGAGGATCGCCGAGATGGCAAGAAAAAACCAAGAAGGTATCCTGATCGTCGACCGCACCGTCCATGGTCCCTTTGAAAACTACCGCACGCCGGAGCAGGGAATCCCCGCGACCATGTCCGCCGACCCTTGGGAGAGCTGCATCACCCTTGGCGGCGCCTGGGGATATGTGCCCAACGACAAGTTTAAACCCTCTCGAAAGGTGGTTCACCTGCTGGTGGAGATCGTAGCCAAAGGCGGCAATTTGCTTTTGGGCGTAGGGCCGACTGCCGATGGACAATTCTTGCCGGAGCAAGTCGCCCGTTTGGAAGAGATTGGAAATTGGCTTGAGGTAAATGGCGAAGGGATCTACGGTACTCGTGCCATCGAGAACTTCAAGGACGGCAAAATCTATTTCACCCAGGGAAAAGAAAAGGAACTGTATGCGATTTTGCCTTTAGAAGAAGGAGAGAAGCTGGGAGAGACGATCGTCTGGTCGGTGAATGCTCCGACAAAAGGTGCGAAAATCCAGGTTTTGGGAGAAAAAGGAAACCTCAAGTGGAAAACTGAAGCAGGAAAAACAATCGTCACTTTGCCAAAAAGCCTTCAGCAGAAGTTGGGCAATTCCCCAGCAATCGTGCTGAAATACAACTAAAATTTAACGTTTTCTGAAGTTCGAAAAGCCGATTGGGATCTCAGTCGGCTTTTCGATTTTTTGGATGTCCGGAGAGGAAAATGAGATGGGCTGGACCTGATTTGACTCGGTCTGTCTTCCACTCGTAAGTTTCGGAATTGGACACGTTTTGAATCAAGCCTTGCAATTCTTCGACTGAATAAGTTCTCAATGCAGACACGATCCCATCCCACCAAGTAAACAAAGGAACCACTGGGATAGGATAGGTAAAAATAAGCCTTCCCCATGAGAATGGTCGGATCATCGGAGTAGTGAGGAGAACGGTAAGTGGTGAAAAAAACATAGCCAAAATGCTGGGGACCGATCGGTCTTGCCCCTCCGCGATAAAGATCGCCTGCTTGGAATCCACTGCGTTTTGAAGGATACGGACTGCATCCTCCGGCCCGAAATGGTGAAAGGAGAGAAACATGGTCCGGACTCCCTTGAGTTTCTTGGGAACATCTCTCGCATCCACGGGTTCGGGGATAGCCTTGAAATTACGGGCTTGGCTTTGCGTAAACTGGAAAGCTTTATGGTTGGGATAAAGGTCAGTAAGGACAAACTTAACCTCAGGGTTGATTTTCTGGAGGTCTTCATTGAGTGAGAGTAGCCCTCCGCCTCCACCCGAACCTAGATCGATGAGTTGGTTGGATCCTGTAGTTTTCAGAAGGTAGTTCAGTTCAGGCACCAAGGGCGAAAACATTCTGGTTTTATTGGTCAAAAACTGGAGGAAGTCGGTCATGTAGTCCCTGATCCTCGCTGGGAACCAAGCCTGGTCTTCCCATTCAAAGAATTGAATCCTTCCCATTTTTTGAGCTGATTTTGGGTTTTGCCTCGGCCTTCCTGACCGTCCATTATCCAAATTAGGAAATTAAACGATCATCTCATTGCCAGCCAGTTAGATGTCTTAGTGGGGTCAGCCTTTTTCATCAAAGGGTATTCGACCAAAATCTGAAATCCAGGGCCCTCTATTTATTTTATATGTATATCCGCTTTTATGCCAGTAGTGGACTTTATCTATCCAAAAGATCGCTGAACCCTAAGCTTAGCGCTACATCGGTCTTCGGTCATCGGACTTCCAGCCGGAATAGAGAAGGAAACTCGATCACTGGCAAGATTGCGGACAATCAGATATTTTATCTCCTAGAAAGGATACCCTATGGCGAAATTGAATATCAGGTTTTCCCGTCTCCAGGTCTTGCTGCCAATGTCGAAGCTATTGCCCCAGCGATCTCCTTCTGGTAGGTAAGGCACACGGACTGGGGTGGCCAGGTCAAAGCGAATTACGAAATACTGGATGTCAATCCTGAGTCCCACGCCGGTACCTACGGCGAGCTCCTTCCACCAGCTGGAACTGAACTTTCCTCCTGGAAGGGCTTCGTTTTCGTTTTGTAGCCAGATGTTGCCCGCGTCCATGAATAAGGCTCCCTTCAGGAAAGACACGATGGGGAATCGATACTCGATGTTTCCTTCCATTCGTATATCGCCGGTCTGGTCAAAGTATGAATTGTTGTCACTAACTGGAGGGCGGTAGGTTCCCGGGCCGATAGACCGGATACGGAAGGCCCGGACGCTGTGCGGTCCACCCGAGAAAAACTGCTTGGAGTAGGGGAGTGAGAGGCTTCGGTTAAATGGAAGACCCCAGCCGGCGTATAGGCGTGTGGCGATGGTCTGCTCCCTGGACAGGTTGAGGTGATATCTCAGATCGAGATCAAGCTTCCCGTATTGGGCATATTCCAGTCCAAGGATCTTGCCGTCACTTTCCCCGAAGATGTTTTCCAGCCCATTGGCCAAATTACCTGCAAAGTCCAATCCAATGCCTAAGAAGTAGCCATGGGTGCGGTAGCGGTCATTGAGCTTGTTGTAGTTGAAGACATAGTTGATGCCTAGGATGAAGTTTTGCTCGAAGCTTTTCCTAAGGAAGGGATTGCTGTCAAGGATCTCCTCAAACTCTGGAGTGGTGTAGGTAAGATTGACCAGGTTGATATTGATCGGGGTAAATTCATGGAAGGCGTATCGGTTGGCATTCCAGAGGTAGCCGAAACTCGTAAAGAACGAATTGAGTCGATAAAGGCCTCCGCGGGCGAGGTACTCGGTCCCCACGCTGATTTTGGTCTTGGGTACCGAGTAGCTGAAACGCTCCCGAATTGGCACGAAAAAGATGATGCGGGGAAAGATCAAGTCACCCTGCAAGCCCAGCTCCAGGGAGTGAAGCTTGTCCTGGTTGCCGGAGGCCACCTGAAATTCATACCCGGCCCTGGCGGTGATGTTGATCATTTCCCCGCCCTTGAAGAGGTTTCGGTTGCGATAGGCTAATCCCAGGGTTGGCCCTGCAAAGGAGTTGGACTTGGATACCCCGAGTAGCTCTGCCCGTAGGGATCGCTTGGTCATGGGCGAGAGGTGAAATTCGGCGCTGAGGTGGCCGGTGGAGTCGAATATCTTCAGGTCTTCATACCGCAGGTTGACAAATTTGTAGTTGCCGATGTTGCTGAGTCGATTGCTGCTCAAGCGCGATTTTTGGGGATCATAGCGCTCCTCGGTACCGATGAGGATGTATTGGTCGAGCAGCTCTTCCTTGAAGGTAGTGCCCTCCTGGATGTAAAACTTCTCGTTGTAGACCACCGTATCGGCTTCCGTTTCATCCTCCTCGATGGAGTAGTTGGGATAGACCTTGATGCTGTCGATCACATAGGGAACTTTGCCGGACTGGGGCACGGCGTTTTTCATCCGCAGGTAGAGTCGGAAGTTTCGCAGGGAGTCGGTGTCGTTGGTGTCGGCTTCGAAGATGAGGTAGTCGGCGTTAAAGTTGTAGTAGCCTTTGAGCTTCACCAGGGAGTCAATGCGGGAGCGTTCCTGCTTTAGCCGATCTAGGTCGAAGCGATCGCCTTTTTTGAGCTTGGGTTTTTCCTGCGAAAGGACGATCTCCCGACTGATCAGCGAGGAATCCTGCTCGATGATTAACGTATCCATGCGGTAGGGTTCGCCAACTTCCGCAGTATACCTGACGTTGGAAAATTTGTTTTTTCGAAAAACCTCCGATGTCGCCTCCCCATAGAAAAAGCCTCGGTTTTCCAGACGGTTGAGGATCAGCTCCTCGGTGCGGGAAGTATTGACCTGCTTGAAATAAACGGGCTCTTCTCCCCATTTTTTGTTGATAAACCGGGGGATAAAACCTGCCGAATCCCCGCGGGTTTTGTAGTGTGCCCAGAGCCCGACGTACATCCCGAGGAATTTCCCATTGGGCTCGGGCCTGAGCAGGCCCTCCAGCTCCTCGTTCAGCTTCTTTTTGCCATCCACCTTGCCGCTGTAGTTGACTTTCAGCTCCGCGCCTGTGTAGAGAAACTCATCCTCAGGGATGTACTTTTTTACGCTGCATCCCACCAGGATCAGCATCAGCATTACTGCTGTCGCCAGGCTATTGGTCAGGATCTTCATTGTCTTTCTGTTCTTGCTCTTTGGCGGTTTTTTTGCGCTGCCGCTTCTCTTTTTTAGTTAGTGCTTCCTCTTCTTCCTCCTTGACGGGAGGCCTCCAGAGCTCGGAAAACTCATTGAACTCCCGATTAAGTATTAATCCTATCCCGGTGACGAAGAGCTGTCCGTCGATGATGGACTCGAATTGGTTTTTGCGGAAGACCCGTATCCTCCATCGCCCGTCCTCGGTGAGGAGATATTCGAAGCTGATGTTGGCCAACAGGGCGTTGGCTTCCTGTTCTTGGCTTTGGGAAGAATTCCCTTCCAATCCCACTTGGCTCCCCACTTCCACGATGAGGCGGTCGTCAAAGAGTCGCTGCTGGGCGTTGATGTTGAGGTCTGTTCGGTTTTGGGCGGAGCCGCTTTGGTAGTCCTGATAGCTGTCCACATCAAAGCCCACCGAGAAGCCGCTTTCCTCCCCAAAAATCTTGCTTGAGAGTGCGTTCATCTGGCTGGAGAGGAGTTGGCTGGCGCTGTTGCGCGCGATGGCTTCGGCACCACCGCTGGAGCCATCGCTTCCCGTGGATGGGAAGAAACGGTCCAAAACCAGCAGGGAAAATACCTGCTTGTTCAGCTCGTCCTCCTGTCCATTGACTTGCAACACTCGGGAGTAGACATTTCCCCCAAATGCCCCTCGCTCGCTCTCTGGCATGTCCAACGCAAAGGTAATCTCCGGTCTGAGTAGGTCGCCTTTTACATTGAGATAGACCAGGAAACTCAGACGCTGTTGATACTGGCTGATGATCTCGCTGTCGGAGCCGGAGAGCTGAGCGGACATCAAGTCGGCGGCGCTGGTTTCCACCGCGTAGATCGCACGGAGGTCGAGTGTGGCATCCATGGGATCCCCGTTCCACGTGATGCGGCTGCCGGGGTTGATGTCGAATTTTTTGCTGATCAGATTGTACAGCGACATCTCATAAAAGCCTCCATTGACCTCGTAGGCTCCGGTCAGCGTGACACGTCCGTTGGGGCTGATGTCCATCTGCAACTCCGAATCCCCCGCAATGGTGAGATTGTCGCCGGTGGAGGGGTCGATCACTACTTTGAAGCTTGCCTCCGGGTCTACCGCAAGTGCGGCGTGGATCTCATACCCCGCAAAGGAGCTTGTGGTCTCGTCCAAGGGACGCGTCAGGATATCGTTGGGATCGGATTTGTTCACAAAATTCACCACGCCTTCTCGTTCGACGAGGTCTAGCTCGGACTCGGGGATGATTACAGTCAGGTCTGTGTTGTCGCGGATGCGCAGCCTGGCCCGCACGACCGGCAGTGCCAGATCACCTTGGACGCTGACATCGGCGTCGAGGGAGGCTTTGCCAAAGACCAGTTCGTTTTCCTCGTTGGTTGAATTGATCGCCATGAAGTTTTCGGCATCCAGCTGCAGATCAAATGAGGGGTTGGTAAAGGTCTCCGTGAAGACCGTTCCATTTACCGCAAAGGTGTTGCCTTCTTCGTCACGGATGGTAAACTCGTCAAAATAGACGCCCTCGTTGTCGATGCGGAGGATTTCGTCGGACAGGATGTAGGTAGTGCTCAGCTGGGTGGGAATGATAGAGGCCTCGCTAAAACGGAATTCCCCCTCGTACACTGGATCGACGGTGGTCCCCTCGACCTTCACCTTGCCGCTGAGATATCCTTTTCCATCGGCGAGCTCGCCTTGGGATAGGGAGGCTATCTTTTGCATATCTATCCGATTCAGGTCCAGATCCAGAGCGATGTTTGCCCCAGCCTCATCGGCGACGAAACTTCCGTTCAGCCCCAGATCCACCCCCTGGTCTTTTAGTGTCAAGGCAAGGATGTAGTTGCCAAGGCTTTTTGCGGTAGCTTCGAGAGCAAGATTGCCGAGCGGCGTGTCCATCACTACGAGGCTGTCCACGTTGATTTTGCCCATCAGCCCTGTCGCCCCAAAGGGATTTTCCACGACCAATTCCCCCTGCAATGCCCCTCCGGCAAGCGTGTCGCTCGGATTCAGCATCCCGGTCAGGGTTTCCAGTCGGAAGTTGCTGAATTCCGTGGCGATATTCTTTTCGGTAAAGCCTGGGATGTCGTTTTCGATGCGCAGGCTTTGGTTTTGGTTATTCAGTTCAAAATCCTCGAATCGAAGCTCGCCTGTCGTGTAGTTCACGCGGTTGGTCGTGGGGATATCCCAGGATTCGCCATTTAGTGTGAGTTCTTCGGGGGAAATGTGGATCTGGGTAGAGTCACCGGTGATGCCGATTTCGAAGGGAATGTGAGCTAGCACGTCTTCCCCCCGATGAGTCACGAAGTCAAGGAGCAGGATGGAATTGTCCAACACTCCCGTGAGCTGGGTTTTTTGCATCGCGATAGGGCCGGTCGCCAAGTTTTGGAATCCAAGCTCGAGGTCTAGTTCCTTTCCCGTACCATTGATCCGGGCATGGAGACTATCTATCTCGGTGCCGGCATAGTTCACATAGGGGAAGTTAATCGCAGCCACAAGGGAATCCGTCGCTTGGACAAAATCAACTTTGACCCGAGCGCTGTCAAAGCCTTCCAATCCAGATACCAGCACATCGGTGAGGATGGGGTCGGAGCTGATTTGCAAGTCCACATTCATGCGAAGCGAATCGCCCTGATAGTTTCGCTGGGCGGTGGAGTCCAGATAGTGGGTAAAGAGATCTGCCAAAGCGGTCTGCAGTTGACTGGTCGAGGAGTTTGAGCGGAGATAACCGTTGATGATCTTGCTGGAAATGTCCACGCTGGTGGTGTCCGGCCTCAAGTGCGCCGCAAGATCCAGAAGGCCAGTTTGATAGTTTCTGTCCTTGAAAAATATATTGCCCTCGCTCAGATGCACTCCAAGGTCGAAAGCATCCGGATTGCCTTCAAAGTTTGCTTGCAGCAGGAGCTTTGCGCGGCTGTTTTCGCCAGTCAAACCCAGCTCCCGAAAATCCGCTCCCTCCAAGTTGAGGCTGAGATCTATCTTGGAGCTGGCGGAATCCAAATCCAGCTGGGTCAGAAGGTCAAAGTCTAAAAACTCTTTCTGGATCCACATCCGTAGGTCCCCGGCTCCATCCACGAGTTTCCCTTCCAAATTGAGCCCACTGTAGTCCACTCCATAGAGCTGGAGCCTTTCGAAAGAGGAACTCAGCTCGGCGTCCATGGAGTAAACGTCTGTTCCGGAGCCCAAAGCTTTGATCTGAAAGCTTGCCGTGTCCAGCTCGGGCATGTTGAGAAGAGTCGCCAGCTGAAGCTCCTGCACGGTTAGGTCCGCGTCAAAAGCCAGGGTTTGTAGGTTTTGGTAATTTCCCGCCAAGTTGATGTTTCCTAGACTGGTCTCCAGATCCACCTTGGCTACCAGGTCGTCCAAGCTTCCTCTCACTTCGGATTGCAAGTTCAGCTCCTCGGGCAGCTGTATTCCCAGAGCCTGCTCATCGACGAAACGACGGATATCCGAGCGGGTAGATCGCCCGCTGATCGAGGGGAGATCGATTCGAAGCCGCTCCATGTCCATCGGCTCTCGGATACTTCCGCTCGTGCGGAAACTTGTCTCCGACCAGGCAAATCTCAGGTCTTGAATACGAATAGTTTCCAAGGTTCCATCTACTTCGGCATCCAGCATCAAAGGCGCTTTGGCGATCTCCCGAATGAGCGTGTCTTGGCTTAGTGTGGGAGAGAAAAAATACGCATCCCTCAGGTCCAAGCGGGTGTCTTCCACTTGGAGTTCGATTGTGCTTTGCTCAGGCCTGTCCACCAAATCAGCTATAGATGAATAGTCCAGACTTGCATTTCCAGCCAGATAAGATCGGTTGGTTTCTACTACGAGGTCGCTGATCTGTGTGGACCGACCATCCAAGTCCAGGTCAAACTGGAATTTAGCCAGCTCAAATCCGCTGCCTTCTGTGAAGTGAAGTTCGCGGAGGTTTGCAGTGGCTTTTTCGTCTTCCAGTGTGATGTCCCTTGCGTCAAGCTTCAGTCCCAAGATGCTGATCGCCTCGGGGTTGAACTCGCCCTTGTGGGCGTCGATATCTGCCGTTTTATATTGGATGTCTGTAGAGTCGATGCTAAGCTGGTCGGCCTGTACCACCCAGTCCGGCCAAACAAAGGCCGCGGTATCGGCAATGCTTTCATCGCCCGATTCAGCTTTCTCCGAAAAATCCGAATAGCTCAGGCTGCTGCCCGACAGCTCGGCCTTGGCCAGATGGATGACCTGATCCCGGAGATTTGCTTCGGGAAGCTCGACAATAAACAATCCTATTTTCGCTTTTGCCGCCATGCGGTCCGGCTCGCTTCGATAGTCTAGGGCAATGTTGGACAGGAGCAACTCGTCCAGCCTCAAACTGGGCATGGGGGACTCGCTTTCTTCCTCCTCCGATGGAGGAAAGGGCTTGGTCTGGAGATACCTCCCGCTGGTGTTTTTCAGGGCTACAAGGTCTATCCCAAAGTCGAAGTTTTCCAGGTCGATCTCCGAAACTTCCACTTCGAGCGACCCGAGTACAAGCGCTGCGTCTATGCCCATTACCTCGTCCTTGTATATCAAATCCACCTCCCGCAAGCTCGCAGGAGCGATGGAGAGGGAAAGGGGACTGCTGGCGGTCGTGTCTGCTGGACTGGCCTGCGTAGTATCGGAGGCGAAAGCTTCCAAGAGAAAGTCAAAATTGAATTTGCCGCTGGAGTCCGGTCTGCTCACCCGGGCTGTGAGGCCTTCCCAGTCTAGTCGGGTGACGTTGATAGCCCCGGTGCTCAGGAGAGGCATGATGGCTACGCCAGCTTCAAGTTTTCGGGAGTAAAGCAGCGTGTCCCGCTGAAGGTCTTCGAGATAGAATTCTTCCAGAAAGACATTGCCGGAGAAAGTCACAAAGAGTCGCCCGATTCGAATCTCAGTACCGGTCTTTTCCTTGACAAAAGAGACCACTTTTCCTACTATCACCTCTTGTCCCCATGGGCTACGGACAAAAAGAATCCCGGCGATCAGGATCACCAAAACGACTCCGAGGATGATCCCCAAAATCTTGAAAATCTTAAAAAGAAGCTTCTTGGTCGTAATAGCTTAAATAATTTACAGGTAATCACTCAACGCCACTTTCTACAGAAAAAACGAGCATTAACTGTAGAATCTTGTCCACAGACCATAGGCAACCGACTTCACTGTAGATTGCCGACCACGGTATACAGCGGGTTCTTTTGCTCTGGTTTTTGGATGTAGGCTACCTTGGGTCGCGCGTGCCGCCGATTTTAAAGATATTCCGGAAAACCGTGCCAATCATCAAATCAATAAGCAAGCCACGATGGACCCATGCGTAAAATAGTCGAAAAATGCCGAAAGTAACGGTTTATCTACTCCACTGCGACAAGGGGAAACTCCGTGATTCGAAGCGTGGTGCAAGCGTAGGGAATCAACGTGATCTTCTTTTTTCGTTGCTCAAGTTCTTTTGCTGAAATCTTTGGGGAAAGTCCATCTGGAAGTTGTGGGGCTCCTTTCACCAGTTTCCACTCAGGAATTTGGACTCCCTCCATTTGCAGTTCTATGGGTGCGTTTTCCAGATTCCAAGGATAGCTGCCATCCCATTCTTTCTCTATCACTTCAACAGTTTTTGTCAAGTCCCTGAGGTCGGCGGGGTTCAGTGCAAAATTCCACTCGCTTGTCGGAAAGAACTCGGTAAAGGCGCGGAATCGGTCGTTTCTATCCTTGACTTTTTCCTCGCTTTCGATTTTCAAACTGTAGACCAAAGGCCCCCGCTCGATACTGACCATGCCCTGATACCAGGTTGATGAGCTGAGCTCCATGGGTAGTCTGAGCTTGACCTGATCGCCGCTCTTCCATTCCCTGTTGAGGATGGCGATTCGGTCTTTGATTTCGGGAGACTGTTTTTCACCGTTGACCAGAATTTCGAAAGTCTTGGCCCAAGCCGGGATTCGAAGGTGAAAAGGGAAATGGGAGGGCTCAGAAAGCGCTATTTCAAAGTCGACTTCCTCCCGAAATGGGAATTGCGTCTTTTCGGTTAGCTTCAGCGTCGTGCCTTGGCCCACTAGAAGCTCGACCTCACTTGGTGCGTACTGGAAGGCGGCCACGCCACCGTCGGCAGTGGAATAGAAAAGGTTTTGGACAAACTTCGGCCAGCTTTGGTGCATGTTGGTGGTGCAGCAGGGGTAGCCCGAGAGTGTGCCAAAGACGAAGTCAGTCCCGCCGTGGTTTTTGGTTTCGTAGGAAGTTTCCAGTTGGTCGGAAAGCTCCACCTGGTTGGCCGCCTGAAAGTACTGCCGGGACGTGAAGTCATCCGAGGCCTGGGTAGGTAGGGCATTGTAGGTGATTTTTTCCAATAGGTCGGCAAAATCCATGTCTCCGGTGATCTTGATCATAGTCTCCAGCGAGTACATTTCCTCTGCGATCGAGCAGAATTCTATGCCCTGAACGGGATTGTTTCCATGCAGGGGTTCGTCGCCCCCATACATGCCCTGGGCTTGGCCATGATAGGTTTGGAGATCTTTCAGAGCCTTTTTCACCGCAGCGATGACATCGACGTCCCCGCTTTTTTGATAGTAAACCACCGGTTGTTTCAGCCCTTGGGCCACGTTGACGGTGTGGAGGCCAGGGATTTTGGAGAGGGTGATCTGGGAAATTTCAACCGAATCAAAGGGATAGGTTTTGATTTGGTTGTAGAAGTGGATGTTGTCGTTTTGCAGCTCATTCTCTGCATTGGTGTAGACGGTCTGCCAAGGAAAGGTCTGGGTTTGGATCAGCTCTCCGAGTTCGAGCAGTTTTTCGTCACCGGTGATGTTGTACAGCCAATACACCACCAGCAGGTTGTCTCCCGCTCGCCGGTTGGCCCAAAAGGAAAGATGGTCCAGGGGCTTTTTTGGAAGCTCTTCTAGCTGGTAATGAAAGTATTTGGTCAAAGCCTCAATCACCCGGGGATCTTCCGTCGCCAGGTAGTATTGCTGCAGGACTTTGAGCATCACCATCTTGGGCCACCAGTCTTCCCTCGGCCCCTTTTGGATGCCCGGCTCCGGTGTGGGATCGGAGTCAAAAGGAATCGGCCCAAGGTAGCCGGACTCCGCTTGGTTTTCAAGCGTCCAGTCCACCCAAGCCTGGGCCTTGGCTTTTAGGGCATGGTCATCGAGAATATAGGCAAGCGGCAAAAGCCCGTCAATCCAATACGGTCCGCGCTCCCAGCCGTCCCCGTCTCCGCCCAGCCAGCCATTTCTCGCGCCAACCACCTCGGGATAAACTTCGTCCAAGTGACCAGTCAGTCCGGTAGCCATGCGCTTAAGCTGCTTTTCGAGCCAGCCCTTGGGCTTGATGCTGCCGATGGGAAGTTCGAGATAAGGAGTTGGGACTAGTGGCGCACGATTGCTCAGGTAGTGGGCGGTAGGCTTGGCTTCTTCCTGTGGCTGTGGGGAGCAGGCCGAAATGGCCAGTACAAGTCCTAAAACAAAGAATATTTTTTTCATGGAATGCGGGTCGGTGGGTTGGCATCGATGGCTTAAAATAAGGAAAGCAGCGCAAGGGAACAATGCGGAATGGATGTGGGATGTTGGATGACCGATGTTGGATGTCCGATGACCGATGTCGGGTG
>CAZTJM010000047.1:0-29313 GCA_964613865.1 uncultured Limnohabitans sp.
AGAAATGATGCAGGAATAGTATTGGCGGTAGATACCATTAGAAGCTGGTTTTCTTGGCCCCACTACAAACTTTATGTCCCAGATCCCCAGCGAATTCAGCCTCAAGGCGGACCTACGGACTGGTATGTCTTCAGACTGGCTGAGTCCTACCTACTTAGGTCAGAGGCCAAATTCTGGTTGGGTGATCTGGCCGGTGCAGCTGAAGATCTGAATGCGGTCAGGACCCGGGCGGGAGCAGCTCCGTATACAGCCGATAAAATTAACATCGGTACCATTCTGGACGAGCGAGCACGTGAGCTTTATTACGAAGAGCCTAGAAAAACTGAACTGACGCGAATTGCGAGAATCTTTGCTCAGACCGGGAAGTCCGCGTATAATGGTAAAACCTATAACGAAGCGGACTTTTCCAGAGACAACTTCTACTATGATCGAATCATGGAAAAGACGGACTTTTACAACAAGGGCGTATTCACCCGGCATGGGGACACTTATACACTAAGTCCATACCATGTCTTGTGGCCGGTTCCCCAAAGCTCGATTGATGGCAACACCCAAGGCCAAATCAACCAAAATGAAGGCTATTCGGGTTTTGAAAACAATGTCCCTCCTTTAACGACTATTGAAGAGGATTGACATACTACCTATAAAAAAGGCTCTGAATATTCGGAGCCTTTTTTATGTGTTTCGCTATCGGTTAGTATTCCACCAAGGTGCTCGCCCGAATCGTTATCTTAGAAGGAATGCTGATGGTCTGATTGGGAAGATCCGGCTGTCGGGGCTTGGTCAATTTCTTGATCAAAAGCTTAGCACACTCTTCTCCGATTGTAAACGCGGGCTGAGTGATCGTCGTCAACGATGGCGTCAAGAGCCCTGCAATACTCAGATTGGAGAAAAAACTGATGATCTTCAGGTCCTCAGGAATTTTAATGTCCGTCTTTTTCACTGCGTGATAGGTCGCCAAAGCCAGCTTTTCCACGGAAGAAACCAATCCGTCCGGCCTGTCTTCTGAGAGCAACAAATTCCGGATTGCCTCGATGTTTTTCTCCTCCTCATGCGCGCAGGTCACTTGAAGTGAGGGAGTCGGAGAAAGTCCCGCAGCCTTCAAAGCGTCCAAATACCCACGGTACCTTTCCTTGGTGATGGACAGTTCTTTGGAAAGCATCAGAAAAGCGATCCTTCTACAGCCCTGTTGGATCAAGTGTCGGGTACCCTCGAATGAGCTTTCGTAGTCGTTGGTAATGAACTTGGTCGTGGGGATGCTATCGCATATCCGGTCAAAGAAAATCAATGGAAAACCTCGCTCATGCAATCTAGCCAAGTGGGAAATGTCACTCGTTTGGCTGGAAACGGACATCACTATCGCATCCGCTCGACCATTCATCAATAGATTGACGATCTTTTTTTCTCGCTCTACATCCTCGTGCGTGCTGTAAATCAAGAGGTGGTACCCATGCTGGTGTGTGACTTCCTCTATCCCGTCAATTACCTTGGAGAAAAAGCTGCTCATCCGCTCCGGCATGACCACAGCGATGGTCTTGCTTTTGTTTTCTCTCAGGCTGCGGGCAAATGGATTGGGCTGATAATTTAGCTTTTCAGCCATGCTGACGACCTTCCTCTTGGTCTCCTCGCTGATTTCGTAGCTGTCATTGAGCGCCCGCGAAACCGTCGAAGGCGATAACTTCAGCTCCGCTGCCAGTTCTTTCAGATTGACTCCGGTACTCATCGGTATTGGTAGGTTTATTGTGCTTGGGGTTTATCGGACTATTTCCGTGCGTTAAAATAAAGAAATTATTCCAGTAAAGTTATTTCGCAATCGTTTCCGTATTTTAATAAGGGATGGGGCCGATTTCAGGATAAATTAGCCTATCAAATTGATACTCGCTTTGCACTCATAATTGATATGATCCCAGTCCAAACCCAAAATTCATTCCTCACCGAAGATTTTTTGCTGCATTCTGATTTCGCTCGAATGCTGTACCATGACTATGCAAAAGATCTTCCGATAATAGACTATCACAACCATCTCCCCCCTGCTGAAATCGCACAAAACAGAAAGTTTGAAAATATCAGCAAAATTTGGCTGGCTGGAGACCACTACAAGTGGCGCGCGATGCGTACCCTAGGCATTCCTGAAAAATACATCACCGGTGATGCTTCCGATACCGAGAAGTTTGACAAGTGGGCCCACACCGTTCCCTATACGATGAGGAATCCCCTCTACCACTGGACCCACCTGGAGTTGAGGCGGTATTTTGGGGTGGATGAACTGTTGACTTCTGCAAATGCGGCTGAGATCTATCTGCACACTACTGAGTTGCTTCAAAAGGATGAGTTTCGAGCGAGGGGCCTTTTGGAAAGAATGAATGTGGAAGTAGTCTGCTCTACAGATGATCCGGTGGATTCTTTGTCCGAACACAAGGACTATTTTCAGGCAAATGGCAAAGTAGAGCTTTACCCCGCCTTCAGACCCGACAAATCCTTCGCGATCGAAAATCCAGAAACTTATAAGGCCTATCTGACTAAGCTCGGAAACGTCGTTGGTTTCGAAATTTCTACGTTTGACCATTTGGTGGAAGCGCTCTCCAACCGGGTGGATTTCTTTCATTCCATGGGATGCCGACTTTCTGACCACGGTATGGAAAAGCTCGTCTACTCTTCGGAAACCAAACTTTCTGCCGAAGGGATTCTTGTTAAAGTTCTTCGGGGCAACCATGCCACTCCGGATGAAATTGAATATTTCAAATACAAGGTTTTAAAGAAACTCTGCAAGATGTACCATGCTAAAGGCTGGGTGCAGCAGTTTCATCTCGGCGCTCTACGAAATACCAATTCCCGCATGTTGAGAGTTTTGGGACCGGACACCGGCTTTGATTCTATTGGAGACTTTGACCAAGCAAGAGCAATCGCTTCCTTCCTCAATGAACTGGATTCTTCCGACCAGCTGGCCAAAACGGTTCTCTACAATCTGAATCCGCGCGACAATGAAGTATTAGCCTCCATGATAGGCAATTTCAATGATGGCTCGGTCAAAGGCAAAATCCAATTTGGATCCGGCTGGTGGTACTTGGATCAGAAGGATGGCATGGAAAAGCAGATGAACGCCCTTTCCAACATGGGATTGATCAGCTGCTTTATCGGTATGCTGACCGACTCCAGAAGCTTCCTGTCTTTTCCCAGACATGAATATTTCCGTCGTATCCTCTGCAACCTGATCGGCCAAGACGTACAAAACGGCGAACTTCCCGCAGACGAAAAGTGGCTGGGACAGCTGGTTTCCGACATTTGCTACCACAACGCCAAAAACTACTTTGACTTCTCCCCTTCTAATTATCGCCTTTGATGAGTTTTTCTAATCTATTCTCTCTAGAGGGAAAGAAAATCGCCTTCTCCGGTGCCACCGGAGTGCTGGGCAAAACCATGGCTCTACACTTGGCCTCCGCCGGTGCCGAACTTTTGATCCTAGGCCGAACGCCCGAAAAGGTAAATGAACTCGCGACAGAGATCAAGGAAACGGGAGGAAAAGCCTGGGGCTATTTCGTAGATGTGACCGAGGAGGAATCCCTGTCAAAAGTCTCCGAAGTCATCGAGACCCAACACGGATTTATCGATATTCTGATCAATTCTGCCGGCGGCAACATGCCTGGCGCTGTGGTAAGACCCGACCAAAACTTCCTGGATTTGGATACGCAGTCTCTTCGCAAGGTCATGGACCTCAACTACCTAGGAACCGTATTGCCTATCAAGACTTTGCTTCCACTCATGCTCAAACAAGGTAAAGGCAACATCCTCAACATCAGCTCCATGGCCGCCACCCGACCTATGACACGGGTGATGGGCTATGCATCGGCAAAGGCGGCCATTGACAATCTAACCAAATGGCTCTCGGTAGAGCTATGCCAGAAGCATGGACCGGAATTCAGGGTCAACGCCATCGCGCCGGGCTTTTTCTTGACAGAGCAGAACAGAACACTCCTGACCGAGGCTGACGGCAGCCTGACCCAAAGGGGAAACCAGATCATCACCCATACGCCGATGAGCCGATTTGGGAAGCCAGAGGATCTGCTCGGAGCACTCCAGTGGCTGTGCAGTGATGCCTCGGCATTCGTGACGGGTACGATCGTGCCGGTGGACGGCGGCTTTAGCGCCTATTCGGGCGTGTGATAAAACGACTAACATTGGCTATATGCCCGGAATTATCCCTTAACTTTTCACGCAGTAGCCAAAAACTCGATAACAATAAACCTTTAACCAATTCGCAATTTCCATGAGCATTAAAATGGAACAGACCATGCGCTGGTATGGTCCCAAAGATCCGGTAAGTCTGAGAGACATCAGACAGTCTGGCGCCACAGGCATCGTGACGGCGCTCCACCATATCCCAAACGGTGAAGTTTGGAGTCGTGAGGAGATCCAAATCCGCAAAAAAACCATAGAAGATGCCGGATTGACCTGGTCGGTCGTAGAATCTGTACCTGTCCATGAGGTGATCAAGACCCGCACAGGTGACTATCTTCAAGTCATTGAAAACTATAAGCAGACTTTGCGAAATCTGGCAGCTGAGGGCGTCTACACGGTATGCTACAATTTCATGCCTATCTTGGACTGGACACGTACCAATCTCGAATTTGAGTTGGAAAACGGTGCCAAGGCTTTGCTCTACGAGAAAAAAGCGGTCCAAGCCTTCGACCTTTTCATCCTGCAGCGACCAGAGGCATCCAATGAATACTCTGCCAAAGAGATCGCTGAAGTGAAAGCCTATTACGAAGCACTTACGCCCGACGCCAAGCAGCTCATCATCGACAATATCCTAAAAGGCCTCCCGGGCTCTGAAATCGGCTATTCGATGGATGAGTTCAGGGCAATGCTAAAGACCTACGAGGGTATCGATGCGAAGAAGCTTGCCGAACACCTGCGGCTTTTCCTTGATGCGGTCACCCCAGTAGCGGAAGAAGTTGGCGTATTTCTATGCATCCATCCGGATGACCCCCCATTTTCACTTTATGGCCTTCCGCGAGTGGTGAGTACCGCTTCGGATGCCCGTAGAATTCTTGCCGAAACTCCTAGCCATCACAATGGACTGACTTTTTGCACGGGGTCCTACGGTGTTCGTGCGGACAATGACCTCCCGGCAATGGTGCGTGAGTTCGGAGATCGAATCCATTTTATCCACCTGCGCAGTACGAAACGGGATGCCGAGGGCAACTTCTTCGAAGACAACCACCTCGAAGGAAATGTGCCGATGGTATCGGTAATCAATGCGATCCTCCAAGTCCAGGAGAAAAGAGGAAAAAGCCTGCCCATGCGTCCCGATCATGGACACCAGATGCTGGACGATCTGCACAAGAAGACCAATCCAGGTTACTCCGCTATCGGTCGACTGAAAGGTCTGGCTGAAATCCGCGGCGTGGAAGAAGCCTTGCTTTGGGTAAAAGAAAGTGGAAAGTAAAACAAGTAAAAAAGCTCGAGATTCGGGTGACGGATGTCCGACATCCCAGTTTTGGCTGACTCAGTTCGGGATAGAAAACAGCTCCAGCAACTGAGAAACTGGATTCCTTCCCCTATCTTTTACCAGTAAAATCCACTTGAATCAATTTCAGGTGGATTTTTATTTTGTCTAACCATCTAAACCTACCATCCCATGACAGAGGACTTCTTGCCTATTCCATCATCCTATTCCAAAATCCAGCAAGCCACCCTCGAAAGTGGCTTTACCATGGCTTCCGACCTAGCCACCGGTAGTTTGCTTCGAACTCTGGCAGCCACCAAACCGAAAGGAAATTTCCTCGAACTGGGTACCGGAACTGGCCTGTCTACCTCCTGGATTTTGGACGGTATGGACTCGGGGTCCAGCTTGGTCTCCATTGATTTTGATGAAGCATTTCTGTCTATAGCCCAGGAGTTTTTGGGTGATGATGCACGACTTAGACTAGAGCTGATCGACGGGGAGAAATGGGTCGAATCGAATCGGGAGCAAACTTTTGACTTTATTTTTGCCGACACTTGGCATGGCAAATACCTTTTGCTGGATGAGGTGTTGGAAATGCTGGCTCTGGGCGGACTTTATATCGTCGACGACATGCTGCCACAAGAAAACTGGCCAGAAGGCCATGCTGCGAAAGCGGAGAATTTTATCAAAAAGCTCGAATCCAAGCCGAATTTGACGATAACGAAGCTGAATTGGTCCACTGGCATCATCATTGCAACGCGCAAATGTTAGAAGCTGTTTTTTGGGTTTTGCTGTAGTCAAACGCAATCTGGGATTTAATCCTCCGAAAGATTCGAGGCGAGGGGAAATTTCTGCTCTCGCGCTCCGTTTGGATAAATGTGATGCCGAATGCCAGTTTCTACCAATAATTTGCAAACTCAGAAAGGACTAATCACCCCATACGAAAATCACCCCTTTTCCTTACCAATGAATAAAACCACCGCAGTCATTGTATTCGCTTTCATTACCCTTTTTTCACTCGGAACACTAGCCATGGTCAGCTACCAACCTGACTTGACAAATCGACTAAAAGAAACCTATGGCACATTGATGGAGGATCCGGAGCCCAAAGACTCGATGGCTCTGCCTGTTCCTCCACGAGAAGAACCGCTCACGGACATCAAACTTCCCGACTTTTCCGGAAGACTTACCAAAGACTCCTACGACGATCACTTGAATGCCGCTGAATTGAAGGGAATTGGTTTGATTCTCGATGAAAAGCAACTCTTCAATCTGGTGAAAAACAGTGTGCTGGTAGAAGCGAGCGAGGGCATCGGATACAAAGTCGATTCGCTAACGCATAGCTATCCCTACATTACCCTGCATTCCAAAAAAGTGCTGGAAGAGCTTGGAAGAACATTTCAGGCAATGTCCGACGAAGAAAGGTACTTTACGGTAACTTCAACCACCCGCACCATGGAGCAACAAAACAGGCTGAAAAGACGCAACCGCAACGCCACAAAAGGCGAAAGTTCCCATTCCTACGGGGTATCCTTCGACATCTCCTATATCCGCTTTAATGGCGAAAAGAACTATGACCGAAAAGCGCAAAAGGATCTAGAATCAGTACTCAAGCATTTTCAGAAGGAAAACAAAATCTTTGTCATCAAGGAACGAAGACAGGCTTGCTACCACGTCACCGTGAGGTGATAGAAATGACAACCAACCAAAAAAGACCGCCTCTCAGCGGTCTTTTTTCTTCGGTCTTCTATCTTTCAGCTCATCAGTACCCCAACACCTTCAACATACTTTCCTCGGTCTGATCCTTGGCGAAGAGCCTATGGACAACCTTGCCAGTTTGGTCTCTGTCGATTAGGACGTGCTTGGGTGCCGGAATCAGGCAGTGCTGTATCCCACCGTATCCTCCAAGCGACTCTTGATAGGCTCCGGTGTGGAAGAAGCCGATATATTGCTTTCTACCCGGTTCTATCTTCGGAAGGTAAATATTATACTGGTGTGCTTCGGAGTTGTAGTAGTCCATGCTATCACAGGTCAGACCGCCAAGCGAGATGCCTTGATAGGTCTCGTCCCAATTGTTCACCGCCAGCATGATGTATTTTTGATTTAGCCCCCAGCTGTCCGGCAATTGCGTGATGAAGGATCCGTCGATCATGTACCACAATTCCTTGTCATTTTGGAGCTTTTCCTCAAGTATCGAGTAGAGCACGGCTCCGCTCTCCCCTACCGTATAGCTTCCGAATTCGGTGAAAATATTCGGTTCGGTCGTGTTGTTTTTGGCACACATCCACTTGATGTTTTTTACTATCTGATCTGCCATGTATTGGTAGTCGTAGTCGAAAAACACATTGGTCTTTATCGGCCAGCCCCCGCCAATATCCATGGTATCCAGGCTCGGTGCAATCTTTTTTAGATCCACATATTTCTGGATAAAGCGGGTCAGTTCAGACCAGTAATAGGCTGTGTCTTTGATCCCTGAATTGATGAAAAAGTGTAGCATCTTCAGGCTGACCTGGGGATTGTTTTTGATTTTCTCTTCGTACAGGCTGATGATGTCGTTGTAGCGCACTCCAAGTCTGGAGGTATAAAAGCCAAATTTTGGCTCCTCGTCAGCTGCAATCCTGATTCCAACTTGGAAGGGCACTTTGACATGCTCCAAGTAATAGTCGATTTCCCCGAGGTTGTCCAGAATTGGAATACAATTCACAAAACCGTCATTAAGCAGCTCAGAGATGTATTTTTTGTAAAGCTCCCGCTTGAAGCCATTGCAGACGATGTAGGTCTCCTTGGTGATCTTTCCCTTGGAAAACAGACTTCTGACCAAAGGAATATCGAAAGTGGAAGAAGTCTCGATATGGATGTCATTCTTCAGCGCTTCGTCCAAGACAAAACTGAAATGAGATGACTTGGTGCAATAACAGTAAGTATATTTCCCCTTATAGTCATGCGTTTGGATTGCATTGTTGAAAAAAGTCTTTGCATTCTGGATGCTTTCCGAAATCTTGGGCAAGTAGGTCAATTTGAGCGGCGTACCGTAGGTTTCGATGATCTCCATCAGATTGACTCCATTAAAAAAGAGCTCATTGTTCTCAACATGAAACTCTCGGGTGGGAAAATCAAACGTCTGTTGGATCAGGTCAATGTATCTGTTCATTTACCAAGGGGTTAAATACATGAAATAAGGGTGCAAAAATTGCGCTTTTATCGGGGTAATTCAAATGCCCAGGAGAAAACTTCTGACCTAGTAGAATGACTATGTTTGGCATTCGATGCGACCGTTAAAAAACCCAATATACCCACATCAAATGAAAATGGGGCAAATCCGCATCGGACTTGCCCCATTTAACGCAAGCTTAATAGTAAATTAATCCCAGGCTGCGCCCTGTAGCGCGGAATGCAGCAGAGATTGTTCAGCTTTGAATCGCTTTTTGTTTTCGATCACTTGGTCCAGAATCTCCTTGAAAGCCACCTCTCGCTTCAGCAACTCGATGATCCGATTGAAAAAACGGACTACCTCGACCTTCTCCGACTGGAAAAAGGTAAAGAAAGCCTGGGCGCGGTCAAAGTCGTAGATGAGACTCAGCGAGGAAGGCTTTCCCAGCAAGATCAATCCCCTGAACAGGGGCAACAGTTGCTCAAAACCACGCTCAAACCGACACATCCCCTGCATTTGGTTGCCTACTTCCTGGGAAAAAATCTTGAGGATTACTTCCTTGCCCACATTGAATTGGGAGAAATCAGGTGAAGTGGATACAGTCCATGCATTGGACTTCAATTCGGTTTTGACTGGTTGTACTAAAGCGCTCATCGGAAATGATTTGTTGACGATAGACCAAAGGTAAGAGCCATATTTTTATTTTCCTATATTCCCTATAATTTTTATAGACTTTTATTTTGGTCTATTGAAAAATTGCCCAAAATGGAATTCGGGGCTTTTTTCTAGTTTTACCTTCGAAACGAGAACCAAATAAAACCCAAATACTAAACCAGGGATGAGAAACATCAAACTTGTGGAAGTCCGCTCCGAAATCGCTGCGGGCACACGCGGTGCTAGTATGGGAGTAGACGCCCTCAAAATCGCCAGCCTCGACAAGCAGTCGGCATTTTTCACCCAATTTGATCCTATCGCGGTACCAGACGCCAACAGCTTTCTATGGAAGGGCAACAAACATCCACACGCCAAATACATTGATGGAGTGTACCAAGTTTTGAAAAACGTCTATTCTACTATCGAGTCCCTTCGCTTGGAAAAAAAATTCCCCATTATACTCGCGGGTGACCATAGTACCGCAGCAGGCACCATCATGGGAATCAAGGCAGCACACCCGGAAAAGCGGCTTGGGATCATCTGGATCGACGCACATGCCGATCTTCATACCCCATTTACCACCCCTTCGGGCAACATGCACGGCATGCCGCTAGCCATGGCAGCGCAGCTCGACAACAGGGATTGTGAAGTCAATAGTCCTAGTAAAGAGACAATTGCCTACTGGGAGAAAATCAAAAAAATAGGGGGCGATTTCCCGAAAATTGACCCAAAGGATATCGTCTATATTTCTGTCCGTGATACCGAAGAACCAGAGAACTTTCTGATCCGAAAGTATGGGATAAATAATTTCAGTACGCAGGAGGTTCGGGAAAAAGGAATTGAAAAGGTCGCAGCTCAAGCGTTGGAAGTCTTGAAAGAATGTGAGCAAATCTACATATCATTTGATGTGGACAGCCTCGACAGCTCCATCTCTGTCGGCACCGGAACCCCTGTGCCAAATGGCTTGACGATCCAGGAAGCGATCGAACTCAACGTCCGACTGATTCGGGACAGGCGAGTTTGCTGCTGGGAAATCGTCGAGGTCAACCCGACTTTGGACACGGAAAACACCATGGCCGAAGCCGCCTTCGAAGTCCTCGAAGCAACCACGAAGTCTTTGGTTGACAATTTTTAAACCGCTAAGTTCACAAAGAATCGCAAAGAAAATGAACGCTCCCGCATTTATGACCGAGGACGAACTCAGCCATATCGTTATTGGAGTGGCTCTGAATGTCCATTCCCAATTGGGTCCTGGCCTATTAGAAAATGTGTACAAAAAGGTTCTTCATTACAAACTCCTGAAAGAGGGGCTTTCCGTGGAGTTTGAGAAACCTATGGGAATCGAAATCGATGAAATCTCATTGGATTTGGGCTATAGGATTGACCTTCTTGTCGAAAACAAACTGGTTTTGGAATTGAAATCCGTTAAGGAAATCAATGACATACACGTCGAACAAACGCTCAATTACCTAAAATTGGGCAATTTCAAACTAGGCCTGATTCTCAATTTTAACGTCACACAAATGAAATCGGGAATCAGAAGAGTGATTTTAACTAAAGGTCCAAGACAGTTCTAAAGGCTTTCTTTGTGTACCTTTGAGCTCTTTGCGGTTAAAAACAAAAATGAACATACAAGACAACATCATCCAGGGCATTCAGCTGGCCTTTCAAAATATCTACAACCACGACCTGCCGCTGGAGCAGATCAGCCTCGCTCCTACGCGTAAAGAATTCCAGGGAACATACACCTTTGTGGTTTTCCCCTTTTTGAAAATTTCCCAGGCAAATCCAGACACGACCGCCAAGCAGATCGGAGAATACCTCAAGGACAACCTCAATGAGGTCGCGGATTTCAACGTGGTAAAAGGGTTTCTGAATCTGGTTCTGAACGAAACGCTTTGGGTCGACCTTTTCAAGCAGATCTACAACAACCCAAACCTCGGCCAGCTTCCAGCCAACGGGCAAAAAGTGATGGTGGAGTACTCCTCTCCCAATACCAACAAGCCCCTTCACCTAGGGCATCTGAGAAACAACTTCTTGGGGTTCTCCGTCGCCGAGATACTGGCAGCCAACGGCTACGAGGTCATCAAGGCCAATCTGGTCAATGATCGCGGCATCCACATTTGCAAATCCATGGTGGCTTACCAACACTTTGGAAATGGCGAGACCCCCGAATCTTCCGGACTCAAGGGCGACCACTTGGCGGGAAAGTACTACGTGCTTTTTGACAAGGAATACAAAAAACAGGTTGACGAATTGAAGGCTGCTGGCAAATCTGAGGAAGAAGCCAAGAAAAATGCGCCGATCCTTTTGGAAGCACAGGAAATGCTCCGCAAATGGGAAGGCAGCGACCAAGAAGTCGTGTCACTTTGGAAGCAAATGAACGAGTGGGTTTATGCCGGTTTTGAGGAGACCTACAAACGAATGGGTGTAAGTTTCGACAAGTATTATTACGAGTCGGACACCTATCTTTTGGGCAAGGACATCGTCGAGGAAGGACTTGAAAAAGGTGTGTTCTTCAAAAAGGAAAATGGCTCCGTTTGGGTCGACCTGAGCGATGAAGGGCTGGACGAAAAGTTAGTTCGTCGTGGTGACGGTACCTCAGTCTATATCACCCAAGATCTGGGAACAGCCGATCTGAAATACAAGGATTTCCAAATTGACAAGTCTGTATATGTAGTTGGTAATGAACAGGATTACCACTTTGATGTCTTGTTCAAGATTATGCGAAAACTCGGCAGATCTTATGGGGACGGCCTCTATCATTTATCCTACGGCATGGTAGATCTACCCACTGGCAAGATGAAATCGCGCGAGGGGACGGTAGTCGATGCCGACGATCTGATGCAGGAAATGATCGAAACCGCAGAGCACCACACCAAGGAACTGGGCAAGATCGAAGGCTTTACCGAGGAGCAGGCCAAAGAGCTTTATCAGACCCTCGGCATGGGTGCTTTGAAATACTTTCTGCTCAAGGTGGACCCGAAAAAGCGAATGCTTTTCAACCCGCAAGAATCTATCGAATTCCAAGGCTATACCGGCCCATTTGTGCAATACTCCCATGCGCGCATTGCCGCCATCCTCAGGAAAGCCGATCAAATCGGCGTGGACTACCAGCATCCCGACTTTTCGGCGATCACATCAGTAGCCGAGTCAGAAACAGCCTTGATCTTCCTGTTGGACAGTTTTGAAAAGAAAATCAAATTGGCGGCTGAGGAGTACTCTCCAGCAGTTATTGCACAGTATCTTTTCGATTTGGCCAAAGAATACAACCGCTTTTATGCAGATCTTCCTATCTTCCATGAAAAGGACCCGGCGATTCAAGCCTTCCGAGTGGCACTGTCAGCGCTGACTGCCAAAACAATCAAAAAAGGAATGGGTTTACTTGGTATTGAGGTCCCAGAACGAATGTAACTATGAAAATATTTCTTGTACTCATTAGCACAATTTTGCTTGCCTCTGGCAACTTTCTGGGAAGACCAGCTAGTCAAGCAAAACTACAATCCCTATCCAACACTATGGCGGAAAGCTCTTTTTACGATTTCAAACTCAAAGACATCAACGGAAAGGAAGTTGATTTCTCAGAATTCAAAGGCAAAAAACTCCTTTTGGTCAATGTCGCCTCCAAGTGCGGCTACACCAAGCAGTACGCCCAGCTGCAGGAGCTCTATGCCGAGCACGGGGACAAGATCCTCATCCTGGGCTTTCCCGCCAACAACTTTGGCGGACAGGAGCCGGGCTCTAATGAGGAAATTAAAGAGTTTTGCTCCACGGAGTATGGGGTGACCTTCCCGATGTTTGAAAAGATCTCCGTGGCGGGATTTGACAAGCATCCGCTCTACCGATGGCTGTCCGACGCCTCCAAAAACGGCTGGAACAACGAGGAGCCGAGCTGGAACTTCTGCAAATACTTTGTCAACGAAAAGGGCGAACTGGTGAAGTTTTTCCCTTCCGCAGTCACTCCGCTGGACGAACAGATCCTACAATTAATCGAAGCTTAATTCAAGAATTTTCTCCTTGAAACAAGAAATTACCACCAAAAAAGAAGCCTGGCTGCACGCGGTCAGGCTTCGTACTTTACCCTTGGCCCTGGCCAGCATTTTCGCCGGCTCCTTTCTGGCAGCCTGGCAAGACGCCTTCCGCTGGGAAATCCTCCTGCTGGCCGCACTGACCACCATTTTCCTACAGATCCTGTCCAACCTGTCCAACGACTACGGGGATACCGTGCATGGAGCCGACTCCGCCGAGCGAACCGGGCCGGTGCGGGCCGTACAGTCGGGCATGATCTCACTTCCGGAGATGAAGCGGGCCATGTACCTGTTTGGCGTGCTATCCCTGATATCCGGCCTGCTGCTGGTGTATTTGGCCGTTCAGGATTGGAAGCTGTTTGCGCTGTTTCTGGGCTTGGGCCTGGCGGCGATCTGGGCGGCGATCACCTACACCTCCGGCAGCAATCCGTATGGCTACGCCGGATTGGGCGACATTTCGGTATTTGTCTTCTTTGGCTTGCTTGGTGTGCTGGGCACCTATTTTCTCCACACGCTCAGCTTTGAGCCGCTCACGATAGCAATCGCAGTAGCCCTAGGGCTCTTCAGTACTGCCGTGCTCAACATCAACAATATACGCGACATCGAATCCGACCAGAAAGCGGGGAAGAAATCCATCCCCGTTCGCATCGGCCGAAAAGCGGCCGTACAATACAATTCGACGCTATTGATCGGAGGCTACATGTGTCTGGGCTTTTTCGTGGGATTCAGCGAAAAATACTTTGCCCTGGCCGCCCTACTTGCTCTGCCTATTATGGTGAAAGTTGCCGTCGGCGTGCAGTTTGCAAAATCCTCCGAGGAGACAGATCCTTTTCTGAAGAAAATGGCCCTCGGCACCCTGCTCTGGGTTCTGCTTTTTGGGCTTGGACTGCTTTTTTAGCAAAAGCTGGCAAAAATCATTTTCCTGTCGCTTTTAATGGCTAATTTGACCTAAACAAAAACCTCTTTTAGCCATGATCAAAGTCCTTGTCCCGTTTGATTTTTCACAAACAGCCCAACACGCCCTCAACTTCGCTGTCAGCCTGACCGAGGTTTATCATGAAGTGGAGCTCAGCGTCATCCACGTGGTGGAGACTCCTGTGACTACCGGCATGGGCACCATGGGTGGTGGGCTGGAGGCCATTCCCGATATCCAAAACCAGATTTTCTACATGGAGCTGGTGGAGACGCGCAAGCGACAGTTCAAAGAGCTGGAAGAAAGGTATGCGGATTCCAAATTTAAGTTCAGGACCAAATTGGTTCTTGGCAATGTATTTAGAGGCATTAGCAATGCTATCCAAGACGAGGAACCCGACTTGGTCATCATGGGATCCAAAGGAACGTCCGGCTTTGAAGAAGTGCTAGTCGGGAGCAACACCGAAAAGGTCGTCAGAAATGCCTCATGCCCCGTCATCACTATCAAAGCAGAGACTCCCATCTCGTCTATGAAAAAGATCGTTTTTGCTTCTGACTTCAGGGAGTCAAACGATGAGGTGGCAAGCCGTATCAAGCGCATGCAGGCCATCTTTGATGTGGAATTCTATTTTGTAGCAGTCAACACTCCAGGCAATTTCGAGACGACCCGAGAGTCTATGGAGAGGATCCGGGCGTTTGTCCAGAAATACAAATTTGAAAACATCAAGGCAGAAATCTATAATTCCCTGTCTGAGGAGTCCGGCATCATCGAATTTGCGGACGACATCGATGCGGACATGATTGCCATGACCACACATGGTCGCACGGGCCTGCTCCACTTGATCACGGGCAGCATAGCCGAAGATGTGGTCAACCATTCAAAAAGACCGGTCTGGACTTACAAAACCAAGTAATTCACCGTTAACTTTGGGGCCCGCACTTCGGTGTGGGCCTTTTCATTTTCCCTATGGCAAAGAAAAACAACGACTGGAAAAAACGCGACGGAGTGGTGTACTCAACAAGCGACGATTTTAAATACAACTTCGGAAATCAGGACGATGCCGAAACCCTCCCTCCTGCCCAACAGAAGCTGAGGGTTCTGCTCGACAAAAAAGCCCGTGCAGGCAAGCAGGTAACCTTGGTTGAGGGTTTTGTCGGAACCGAGGACGATCTGAAAGAATTGGGCAAACTGCTGAAAAACAAATGTGGTGTCGGCGGATCAGCCAAAGACGGCGAGATACTCATCCAAGGCGATCATCGGGACAAAGTACTTCAGGTCTTACAGCAGGCCGGCTATGGAGCCAAAAAGTCCGGCGGCTAATTTCGGCTATTTTTCACCTTCAATCTCGTCCAGCAAAGCTTCGTACCAAGCTTCGCCATACTTCCTGACCAGCGAGTCTTTGAGAAAGCGATACAAAGGAACCTTGAGGCTTTGTCCGAGTTGGCAAGCGGGGTCGCAGATGTGCCATCTATCGTAGTTGAGCGCGTCAAACTGATCGTACTTGGTGACTCGGATCGGATAGAGATGGCAGGATATGGGCTTCTTCCATGAGATTTTACCAGCAATGTAGGCCTGTTCTATCCCGCATTTAAGGATTCCCCGCTCATCGTACAGGGCGTAGGCGCACTCCCGGTTGTCGCCTATGGTAGGTGTCCCTTTGTCACCGTCTTTGTCTATCACCCAAACTCCCTGCTGCTCTATAGCCTGGCGTCCTTCCTCGGTGATGTAATCTTTGACAATGGGATAGATTTGTTCCAAGATCTGGGTTTCATCATCCTCCAGTGGCGCGCCTGCGTCTCCCTCTACACAACAGGCTCCTTTGCAGGCCTCCAGGTCACAGACAAAGAAGTTTTCTTTGATATCGTCCGACAGCACGGCATTTCCTACCAGAATCATACGCTTGGATTGTTTCTGCAAAGGTAAAAATCTAAGCTTGCCGATCCTATCATTTCGTCTTACACGATGCTCATTCAAGGGATCGCGTAAGATCTAGGGAGCTGACAGGATCGGTGCCTAGTCCCAAATCACTAATCCTCCAGCCTATAGATCTCCATTACGCCTTCCAGCACTTTCCTGAAGTCGATTTTCAAATCGACCAGCTTGCCGGACTTGATGTCAAAGACCCAGCCCTGGATCTGCATTCCTCTTTTCCGAATGGCGCTTTGCACCGCAGCCATCTTGATCACATTGATCGCCTGCTCTTCCACATTGAGTTCGACGAGTCTATCATAGCGTCGGTGATCGTCATCTATGGCGTTTAGCTCATCCTTGTGAGCTCGGTAAACATCCCTGATATTCCGCAGCCAGGGATTCAGGATTCCAAGATCCTTTGCCTCCATCGCCGCTTTTACGCCTCCGCAGCCATAGTGTCCACAAACCACCACATGATTGACTTCCAAGTACTTCACCGCATAGTTGATTACACTTTGGGCATTGAGGTCGATGGCATTCACGATATTGGCCACATTGCGGTGGACAAAGAGCTGTCCAGGCTGCATGCCCATCAGGTCCTCCGCAGTCACCCGGGAATCCGAGCAGCCAATGTAGAGCACGTCTGGTTTTTGGCCTTTGGCGAGGTTTTCAAAGTAGCTGGGATCATTCTCGGTTTTGGATTGAATCCACTTTTCGTTGTTTTCAAAAATCTTGGATATGTCCATGGAAATAGTGTTTTGGTTTTAAATGCTAAAGCTATGATAAAGCAAATAAATGGGAGAGGCAACCCCCACTGTCAAATTCGATCTGAACCTTCGCGTTAGCCAAAGCTCCAAAACAGTTTTCTCCTCTTAAAAAATTAAGAACCCCATCAATTCAACGGAATTGAGGGAGCTAAATGGGATTCCACCGATTCGCTTTCTGCTCAAACACCATAACCCCAACGCAAAAACAAAGTCAGGGTAAGTGCTTGTCTCATCGGAAAAGAAGTTTGGAAAATGGCGGGGGAAATTAGGAAGGTTACCAAGAAAGTTAAACGATGCCTTCTCTCATACTTGTGAGCTCCTTCTTAAACTCTTGGATGCGTTCATAGCTGTCCGAAATCCCGATGTATTGTATCAAGGCCAAAAAAGAAATCTTGTCTGCCAAGTGGTAGAAAATGAGAAGGTCCCACATCTTTTTCTCGAATTCATTTCCATACTTCAGTTGAAAATTGAATTTCAATTCTAAACTATCCTTCATCTTCAGCCGAACCTGGTTGTTGGTGCCGTTGGATACTTTCGGTTCAATTGATCGGTAGTTAGAATTTTTGCATCCGTCATAGTCATAGACGTGAAATTCGATTTTTTCAATATCCTGTACCAAGATATCTAACTCTCCCGCTCGAATACCCTCAATCCGAAATACTAAAAACCCTATAAAATCACCATCTAGTTTTTCTTTTTCATTCAGTGAATAAATATGGAAATAAATGGAAACAACCCCTATTACAACACCCCCGGCTCGTAATATCCAATCCAGAAAAATCCAACCTAGAAATTCATTGTTTAGCCAAGCAAAAGCAAGCACCATAGCAAAAGCCGTAAACATCGAAAGGTCTCGATCTAGACTTATTACGCCCTTCCTTTTTAAAAACAGTGGAAATCTTACTTCATCCATAGCTCAAATATAACAAAACCCTCCAAATCTCTTCGGAGGGTTCCCATTTCATGTTTCTATATTCAGACTTCCAATTTAAACTTTTGGCACATTCCAGCCATTGTGGTAGTGCGCCTTTATCAGCTGGTTGGCTTCCGAATCGGTAAACTGGTTTTTGCCTGCATCCCAATAGACCTTCTTGCCGGTCTTATAGGCGATATTGCCCATCTGGGCGTTGATCGCAGCTACGGAACCGGTCTGGATGGCGCACTTGAGTTTGCTCGGATCATTCGCTAAGACAGATTCCACAAAGTTGTTGGCATGGTGATCCAAGGCATTTCCTTCCGGCTTGACATGGGCAACCTCCTCGACTTTGTTTTCTTTTTTGCCGTCTACGGTCTGGGTCTCGGGAATCACTTTCCACCCGACCCGATTCACCACCAAGGTGGCATTGTTTCCGATGAAGGCAATGCCTTCGGTCGTTCCATAATTGCCTCCATCGATACCCGTCGCATGTTCCCAAAGCATATTGAAGCCATCATATTCATACACCGTCTGCAGCGTATCGGGAGTTTCGGATGCATCATCTGGATAGGCAAATTTCCCACCTGAAGCCATCACTGACTTTGGCGCGCTTACCCCCATCGCATAGAGCGCGATATCGATCTCGTGTACACCCCAATCCGTCATGAGTCCCCCGGCATAGTCCCAAAACCAGCGGAAATTAAAATGGAAACGGTTGGGGTTGAAAGGACGCTTAGGCGCAGGCCCTAGCCACATATCGTAGTCCACTCCCGCAGGAGCAGGTCCATCTGGCATTACCGGAACTGGCTTCATCCAGCCTTGGTAGGCCCAGCATTTCACCAAACGGATTTGGCCGAGCTTTCCCGACTTCACGTATTGGATGGCTTGGTCGTATTGGGAACCCGAGCGCTGCCACTGCCCCACCTGCACTACTTTGCCGTAGCGCTCTTGAGCCTTAACCACGATCTGGCATTCCTCAATGGTGTTGGCGATGGGTTTCTCCACATAGACATGCTTGCCGGCAGATACCGCGTCGACCATGTTTAGACAATGCCAGTGGTCTGGCGTGCCTATGATCACAACATCGATGTCTTTATCCTCGAGGAGTTTGCGGTAGTCCTTGTACTGGGTTGGACGCGTGCCACGAAGCTTGAATACGTCTTCTGTTCTTTGGTCGAGCACGGATTGGTCGATATCCGCCAATGCTACACAGTTGACATTGGGAATCTTGAGATGGGCATTCATATTGGACCAGCCCATGCCCTTGCAGCCGATCAGGCCGTAGTTGATTTGGTCAGAGGCTTTGATTTTCCGGGTGAAAGTCCCGAAATCCGTAGCGGTGAGGACTGAAGGCATGCTCAGCCCCGCCCCCAGCAGCATGGTATTTTGGAGGAATTTTCTTCTTGAGGACATAGGTTGTTTAGGGTTAATTATCAATTGCAAAAAGTAGGCGGTGACAGTAGTCAGTTTGCAGGCTTACTGCATACTGATCACTGAACACTGCCAACTTATTAAAGTGGTCTTACCCAGATATTTCTGAATCTTACCGGGTTGCCGTGATCTTGAAGTTTGATAGGCAATTCTTCCGCGTGAGCCTTGTAGTTCGGGATTCCGATGTATTCGGTTGGACCTCTCAAGATCACGTTGTTTTGAACCAAGACGCCATTGATCAAAAGGGTAACTGTAGCCGGAGAGGTAACCATGCCATTTTTGTCGAATCTCGGAGCCTTGAAGATGATGTCGTAATAGTTCCACTCGCCTGGAGCGCGAAGCGGATTTACCAAAGGAGGATGCTGCTTGTAGATCGATCCAGCCTGGCCGTTGGTGTAGGTCTTACTTTCGTAGCTATCCAACACTTGAACCTCATACATGCCCATTAAGAAAAATCCTGAGTTGCCACGGCCTTGGCCTTCACCAACGATCTCAGTTGGGGCTGACCACTCCAAATGGTACTGCGCATCACCAAAAGCCTGCTTGGACTGGATGTCTCCTTTTCCTCGAGCCACCACCAGTTCACCGTTTTCAATCGTCCACTCCGCCGGGCCATTTCCTTCTTTGGCGCTGACGAAGCCGTTTAGATTTTTCCCATCAAACAGGACAATTGCATCCGAAGGAGGTGCGGTATTGTTTGCTCCTGGAGTGATTTTCGGAGGCACTGGGGTGTAAAACTCGGTCGCCTGAGGCGGCAATTTGGGGGGAGTTTGCTCCTGAGCCAAAGACACGGAACTCAATGATAGGCCCATTGCTAGCAGCGATATGGCGAATACTTGCTTGTTCATACAATAGATTATTTTAGGAAATGAATGTTAACCCGATAAATTACAGGAAAAATGCCGTGAATCGGAAAGCCGTTGATGGATTTTTACGGGAATTGCGCCCTTCCTTTTCTACTTTAAAACAAAATTGACCACCATGCACAAACCTTTACTCTGGCTATTTTTGGCCCTTTTGATCAATCCTGCTGTATATGCGCAGGAGGAATATTACTTTCCGGGGGAAAAACTCGACCCGGCGATCCCCTCTCCTTCCGAGTTCCTCGGCTATCCGATTGGCGAATGGCATACCCGCTATGACCTCATCGTGAAGTACTTCGAAAAGCTGGACGAAGTGACCGAGATGGCCCAGCTCCAAACCATAGGCTACACCCACGAGCATAGACCCAAGGTTATCCTTACGCTGGCTTCCGCGGCGAACATGGGAAACCTAGAGCAAATCCGACTCAAGCAAGTCCAACTGTCCGATCCCACTCAGTCCAAACCGGATGTCAACACCATGCCTTCAATCATTCACTTGGGCTATGGCGTCCATGGCAACGAACCCTCTTCTGCAGAAGCTGCAATGTTGACCGCTTACTGGATTTTGGCAGCTCAGTCTGATTTGGCCAAAAACATCCGCCAAAATGCAGTAATCCATATCGATCCCACGCTGAATCCCGACGGACGCGACCGCCACAGCCTTTGGGCAAACTCCAACAAAGGCTTTCCTCCTGTCGCCGATCCTCTCGACCGGGAGCACAACGAAGCTTGGCCCGGCGGACGGACAAACCACTACTGGTTTGACCTCAACCGCGACTGGCTGCCGCTCGCCCATCCCGAGTCCCGCGTGAAGGTCGAGTGGTATCACCAGTGGTATCCCAACGTGACTACTGACTTTCACGAGATGGGAACGAACAGCACCTATTTCTTTGAACCCACCAAACCCTATGGTTCAGAAAATCCAGTCGTTCCAAGAAAAAACTACGACGACATCAATCCCCGTTTTGCCAAGTACTTTGCCAAATACATGGACGAGATCGGCAGCCTCTACTGGACCAAGGAAGTCTTTGACAACAGCTATCCCGGCTATGGATCCACCTATCCGGACATCCATGGAGGATTGGGCCTGGTCTTTGAAACTGCCAGCTCAAGAGGACATGTGCAAAGCAGCCAGCGGGGAGATATCACCTTTGCTTTCACCATCCGCAACCATGTCGTCAACTCATTGGCTACCTTGGAAGCGTCGGTTGACAACCGGGTATTTATGCACGACTACCTTCGGGAGTTTTTCGAAAGTGCCATATCTGAGGGAGCAAAAGACGCCGCAAAAAGCTATGTTTTCGGAGATGAATTTGACGAAAGCCGAAACCGACTTTTCGTGAAGTTTCTCCTGGATCACAAGATCAAAGTCTACGAAAACTCATTCGATCTGACCGTTTCAGGTCAATCCTTCAAGAAAGGAAAATCCTGGATCGTCCCAACCAATCAGCCTCAATACCGAATGGTGCGAACGATGTTTGAATATGAAAAAGAGTTTGCGGATTCGGTCTTTTATGACGCTTCGGCTTGGACCATGGCTGCGGCCTATGGCATGCCATTTTCCGCTGCAGCATCAGCAAAATCCGGAACCGAAATCACCGAAGTTGCAGCACCGAATTTTACTTTCCCGGAGGGAAAAGCATACGCCTACCTAGTCGACTGGACGGACTACTATGCACCAAAGATGCTCTTTGATATGCAAAAAGCCGGTATTCACGTGGAAGCGATTCATCGGCCTTTTTCCTCACAAACCCAAGACGGGAAGGTGGATTTCACCGCGGGAACCCTGATGATCCCTATGGGTTTTCAAAAGCTAAAAGCCGAAGAAGTTTCCGCCAAACTAAAAGAACTGGCTGCCAATAACGGCCAGAAAGTCTATGCGGTGCAAACCGGACTCAACCTCAGCGGCATCGACTTGGGTTCGAATTTGGTTTCCGCCATTCAGCAACCCAAAGTCCTAATGATAGTGGGAAATGGTATCAACTCCTACGAGGCTGGAGAAATCTGGAACCTCCTGGATCAGCAGGTCGGCATGCCGATCACCAAGGTCAATTCTGACCAGTTTGGCCGAGTCAATCTCTTCGACTACAACACGTTGGTTCTACCTTCTGGTAGCTACAATTCATTTTCCGAAGCCCAAGTCAACCATCTGAATGATTGGATCAATCGAGGGGGAACTGTCATTTCCATGAAAAACGCCTCACTTTGGCTCAATCAAAAAGGTATTAGCGAAGAGCTTCCGGTTGAGTTGGAGGAAGCTCCGAAAGACCCTGACTCCCTTCCCTTTGCCGTTCGCAATGATTTTGAAGGGGCCAAGGAGGTAGGCGGAAGCATCTACCTTGCCGAACTGGACCTCAGCCACCCCATCGCCTATGGTTATCATCGAAGCACACTTCCTGTCTATCGAAACACGGATATTTTCGTCAAGCCCTCAGAAAACAAATACCTGACACCGGTAAAATATGCGGCCGATCCCCACCTGGGAGGATACATTTCAAAGGCAAACCTGGAAAAACTGAAGCAAAGCGCAGGCGTGGTAATTTCCTCCGTTGGCCAGGGTCGGGTGGTTCACTTCTTCGACAGTCCCAATTTTCGAGGGACTTGGTTTGGAACCAACAAGCTATTCTTAAATGCCATTTTCCACGGGGAGAGCATGGACTAGGGATCAACCATATTGAATTGGATGCAAAAAAGCTGTGGAGCAAGGCTCCGCAGCTTTTTTACTTAAACCTATGAAAATATCCTTTAGCCAAGCTTAAAGCGAACCGGCAGCCTCATCCTACAGTTTACTGCTTTTCCTTTTTGCCTAGCAGGGCTCCAGTTTGGCGAATTTTCGACAACTTTTATAGCCGCCTCGTCACATCCACCACCGATTCCCCTCAGAATCTCAGGATTGGAAATGGAGCCGTCGGAGTTTACCAAAAATACTACGATCACCGTACCCTCAATTCCCATTTGTCTTGCTTGGTTGGGGTAGGTAAGATTTGAAGAGAGATAGCCGTTCCAGCCTTCCAAACCTCCGGGAGGAACGGGTTGTTCCTCGGTCACGTCGAAGATTTCTTTCCCATCCTTACCCACGTCATTGACTCTGGCAAGCACATTGGTCGGGCCCACGCCAGGTTTAGATTCGACTTGTGTCGGTCCGTCCAGTTCCTCCTCAGTAGTGATCTGACATGCACTCGACAAGAGCATCAACCCCACTGCGGGAATCCATGCTAGTTGACTGATTTTGAAGATGTTGTTTTTCATGATCTATCTGGTTTTTGGTTAAAATTTTGAAATGGATTCCCCTGCCTTCGGATTTTTCCGAAAGAGAGGGACAGAAATAAACTCTGGATTAGATTATTTGGAAGCCCGTGGAAGGTAACCTATCACCACCAAGCTCTTTTCTCCATAGAGTTTGGCTATGGTGTTTTCCTTGATGTCGGGAAGCGAGCCGCCGGCACCTTGAAGTTTAAACTGCACCGGAATACTCATCCGCGTGTTCACGGCTTCACCAGCAATCTTCCCCGGCTCCCACTTGGGTCCGGCCGCAATTACCCGAGCGGCCTCTTGGTCGCATTCCTCGCCAATTCCCCGTAGGATTTCCACATTTTGAATACTCCCGTCTACATGGACTACAAAGCCTACGATTACCGTACCTACCACGCCATTTTCGCGGGCGCTCTGGGGATATTTCATGTTTTTGGCGAGATATTCAAACCAACCTTGGTCGCCGCTTTTTGGCCTAGGTATCTCCTCCACCCTGTCAAATACCTGCTTGGGCTCCGAAATAGGATCTTCAGCCAGCTTGATGACATATTTTTTCCCTGCTTCAAACGAATCCTCCCACACTTGGGAAGTCGTGTAATGTTGGATCACCAACACAGCCTCTTTTGAGGGAATTTTGATGCTGAAATTGCCATCCGTGTTTGTGACAGTACCAGTTGTTGTACCCTTGATGACGACTGTTGCACCCACCGCCTTATTTCCATTGGGATCGTTTATTTTCCCCTCCACAATGAATTCCTCTGTTTGGGAGTAAACCGCCGTATGAAATCCCAGTGCGAGCAAGGCGGTGTAAACCAGTGTGCGTACTAAAACTTGTTTTTTCATGTCTTTATGAATTTTTAGTAGAAAACCAGCTTAAAAAACCAGGCTTAGATTGGACTTCAACCTGGCTTTTTAAAAACTCAATTCTCTTGTTATCGATACATAAACTCAATTGTACCCTACCACGGTAACCTGTGGCTTCACCCCCGTAGCCATTTCTTCCTTTAGATCCGAAGCTATGGACGTGCTGTTGCCCAGCTTGAAGCGGATCGGCAATCTCATTCTTGTGACTACGGCTTGGTCTCTTTGTCTACCTGGTTGCCACTTTGGAGAGTTGGCCACTACCCGCATCGCTTCCTCATCCGCTCCTCCGCCGATTCCGCGAAGCACTTCTACATTACGAATGGCTCCGTCCTTTAGTATCTCAAAAACCACGATGACCGTGCCCTCTATCCCCATGCGGCGAGCCTGATAGGGATATTTCAGATTTTTGCTTAGATAAGTATTCCAGCCAGCCATACCCCCGGGAGGATTGGGCTGCTGCTCCACCACATCGAATACCTCATCGACTGGACTTAGCAGCAAGTCGGCCGTTTTCAAATTTTCAACAGAAATCCTCGGCACCATGTCTTCCTTTTCGCAGGAAAACACAAAGAGCAATAGACCGACAGCTGGAACAAGCGCTAGAAATCGCAGCCTTTGCAGAGGCTCAGAAGCCGACTTCGCCATCATCTGTATCCGCTTTTTGGTCTGGAAGTGGTTGAAGTTGTTCATAAATTGAAAGCCTGGCTTTGCTGTGATCAGCTGCAGGAGCAGGGTAGCGTATTCCTTGGGTGCCACCTCAGCCGTCACACCACGGTCTGCCTGATATTCATGCACTTCGCGAAGCGATCGCTCGAAGAGGTAAACCAAGGGATTGAACCAGAACAGGACTTTGGCAAAGTTGATCAGCAACAGATCCCAGCTATGTCTAAGCTTAACATGCACAGACTCATGTGCCAAAATCTGCTTTTGCTTCACATCCTCCGGATGAAAGTCCGGCATCAGGATGTAATCAAAAAAAGACGCGGGCACGAATTTAGGATGTATTGCGACCCAGAACGTCCCAAACCTCGCAAGTCGAGCCTGTCCTAGAAGTTTTTGGGAGGACATGAATCCAAACACCAGTCTGGCGGCGAAAAGCACCGCTCCAACCACATAAATCCTAACCAAGAGCTGTGGCCAGGACATCCAATCCGCCCCAGAGGCTTTGCCTGGCTCCCCAACTTGGAAAACGGGTAAAGTCATCTCGGACACTTCACTGCCTATGCCGAAAAACTCCAATCGCAGCAAGGGGATAATTCCCGAAAGGATCAGCATGGCAAGCAAAATAGATCGGTTCCAAGCGAAAAAAGTCAATCCGCTAAGTAGGAGTCTGTAGATGAGCAGGGATATGCCCAGACAAACAGACGCTTCAAGCAGGTAGATCAGCAGCGCTTCCATTACTTGGAGGTCTCGTCCATCTTGTCGATCAAATCCTGTAGCTCTTTAACTTCCTTATCGGAAATGCTTTTTTCCTTCACCATAAAGGAGAGGAAATTCCCTACCGATCCCCCAAAAAAATGGGTCACGAGTCGGTTAAAGCTTTTCTTGCTGTAGTCTTCCTGCTTGACAGCCGGCTTGTAAATATTGACCGTCCCATACATCCGGTGTGTGAGATACCCTTTGCGCTCGATATTCTTGATAGTTGAGGCCAGCGTGGTGTACGGTGGCTTGGGATCTGGCAGCTGGTCCAGCACGTCCCGTATCAGCAATTCTCCCTGGGTCCAGAAGATTGCCATGATATGCTCTTCGTTTTGATTTAATTCTTCCATAGTTGAAAGATAAAAAATCAGAAAATAACTTCCTACGATTTTTTCGTATAACTACGGAAAAATCTTAGAATTTGCCCGGAAATGACTTCTTCCCCCGAGTCATCAAGCAATGCATGAGTGATGTAGGCCAATTGAGAACTTAAAGACAGCTACAGAAAAAATAAGGCATTCAACTCAAGATTTTATCAAATCTTGGTTCTTAGAGATTCTCCCTCACTTTCTTAAAAATCAAAAACAACTCTGCGCCGATCTGATGGGAACGCTCCGTGTACATTCTTTCTTCGATGTCTGTCCCATCGTAAGCTTTGGGGTCTTCAAAGCGGAGGAGGATTCTCGCTTCGGCACCCGGTATAAATGGGCAATTTTCATCCGCGTGATCGCAGGTCATCACCGCGGCAAAACCAGAATTTGGATTGATCGGATCGTCGTAGACTTTTGAAAAGACGACGATTGGTTCTGATGCTTCCCCATGGAAAACAAAGTAAACTGGATTCTCCTCCCCCTTCTGGACTACCTTAAATCCATCCCTACGAATTGCTGCCACCGCCCGCTCGTTGAACGCAGTTACCTCCACTCCGCCGGAGTAGCTGGAGACTTCAATTCCAAAGTAATCTGCTGCCGTTTGAGCCCAAATCTGTGAAAATTGACTACGGCGACTGTTGTGTGTACAGATGAAATTCAGCTTGACTTGCTCATTTGCCATGACCTTGCCCAGAACATAATTCACCACGCTATCGATCGCGGACATTCGATCAGCGGCAATCTCATGAATGGGCAGGGTGGAAATCGTTTCCTCCACCGCCGGATAGAAAGAGTTTTTCATAAACTGGAAATTACGGATTAACAGCAGCTTGAATTAGGTGCACAAGATCCTGAAGCTGCAGCCTGAAGCTCTGAAAGCCGAACTTTTGGCTTTTGAGAAGGGATTCCGCACTTGTCTTTGGCCAGACAATCGGTCGTCTTTGTAGTCAGAACAAAAGCGTCTCCGTTGAAGTCCAGGCCATATTTGCCAATGGTATCGCCTTGATATTCAACCTCCACCTCCAAATCCTCGAGGTCCAAGACTCGCTCCGAAAGCTGGATAATGTCCAAAAGCTTCTTCGCTCCCAATCGGTGGTCGAAGTCTCCGTCTTCCCACAGTTGGAAGCTAATGGATTTTTCATCACGGAGCGTACCGCCGCAATCGATGAATTTCTTGTTTACTTGACCGATTTCCGTGATATGAAAGTGCGCTGGGACGGATGTGCCATCAGGCAACAGGAATGTCAACTCATTCAATTGAGGAAGCTGGGATTTGATTTCCGATAATTTCATATTCTAGTTATTATGACATGTTTGTTTTATTGCAATATTACGATTGATTGGTCCAATTTTTTTTAACAACAAGAGTCAGAATCGCAGGAATCGGCTACTTGGTCAAAAAGACCATTGAATAAACTCCTAACCTGCTCCCACTTCTGGGTATTGATACAATAGCTCACCGACGTTCCCTCAATCGAACCTTTGATCAGTCCCAGCTCCTTCAGCTCCCGCAGATGCTGGGAGATCGTGGCTTGGGCCAAACCAAGTTCCTGTACCAAATCCCCATTGATGCAGCTTTTTGATTCGACCAAAATCTCAAGGATCGCAATCCGCGCTGGATGGGCAAAAGCCTTGGCGATTTGCGCCAGCTCATTCTGCTCCTTGGTAAATAAGTCTGTTTTTGTGACACCCATAGTTACATTGCAATATTACGATTAATATTATTTCCTGTTTGCCGGTTTTTAGGTTTTTTTTTTTAAAAATCCTTTTACTCAATCGTATTTGGCTTGGATCAGAACCGTGCGGGACAAGACCGGCGTAACGACAAAATACCCCAACACGTCTGTATCTCCCCGGACAACCCTGATATTGGAGTCGGGGTTTTGGGGAGGAGGAGTGAATAGCCCGCCGTCATTAAAAAGCAGATTTACCAGTTGATTAAGGTAGTCGTACGCATCCCGATTCAATCGGAAAAGCTCCAACCTGACCTTGTCATTTTCCTCAAAGGGATAGCCCAGCTCCAGCCCCTGTTCAAAAAATTCCAGACCGAATGTATCATCAAAAAGCAGGTAGTCTTCACGCTGGTTTTTAAGGGTATCATTTTCAATCACCCGGATTCGATAATTGTTGTCCTCTTCAAAGGGAATCTGGCCATACACCTTGATGTAGTACCCTTCATCCCTAAAACGCCGCTCCTCTTCGAAGCTCCAAGTGACGCTGTCAACTGTGGGTGCTTGAAGCATCAGCCCCTCAGAAACAAACTCCTGGCCCTGCCACTTGACATTGAGTTGGTACGTCTCGCCTACGATAGCCCGCTCGTGGGGATTTGCCGGCCTGTAGATGTTTGCACCGCCCAAGTAGATAAAAGGAATCACCTTTCCCGTATTGGGATTGATGATGGAAACCTCCGCATCGTTGACGACTTCCACATCGGCAGAGTCATAGTAGTCTTTTGAAAGGGTAATTTTGACCTCGTTGAAGGTGGGCTGGTCCGTCCAATAAGCCTCGATAGTCGGAATGGGCGATTCTTCTTCTCCCAAAGGCAAGACCACTTCCTCCTGGCAAGACCAGAGGGCGACGGAAAACAAAATTGCTAGCAGCCTTTTCATCAAAATTGAAAGTTGTAGGTGATCGATGGAAGAAAGGTAAAAAGATAGGTCATCACGACACCGGGCCTCGCCGAGATGATCTCTCCATCTTCCGAGGTGTCGAAATTGATGTCATCGTTGTAGATCTTTCTAAACTCGTAAGCAAAGGGATTTTTTCTCCCGTAGAGATTGTAGATGCTGAAGTTCCAACTGCCGCGCCATTTTCGCCCCTTGTCGGCATTTTTCCAGGTGACCGAAGCATCCATGCGGTGGTAGTTTGGAAATCTGTCGAGATTGCGAAATTCCGAATACAGCGGCACGAACTGATTGTCCATCTCATAGGATCCAACCGGATAGGATACGGCCTGCCCAGTAGTGTATACGAATGTCAGTCCCGCCGACCAGCTGGGCGAAAACTCGTGATTGAGTACCAAGGTCACGTCATTTGGCCGGTCAAATCTCGGATTATAGGGTTCGTTTTTGCTTACCCCGTCTATCTTTCGCCAAGTGCGGGACCAAGTGTATGCCAGCCATCCGGTGGTCTTGCCGATATTTTTCCTTAGTAGGAACTCTGCTCCGTAGGCCCAACCCTTTCCGGCGAGCAACTCTGTTTCCACTTGGTCGGTAAAGGTTTGGCCACCGTAGTACCGCTTGCCAGGGTAACCTTCGGCATACTTATTGGTCATCACCGAACCATTGGCTTCACGAACGGCGCGAGACACATAGTTCTCGCTAGGAA
>CAZTJM010000048.1:0-28939 GCA_964613865.1 uncultured Limnohabitans sp.
ATCAATCCCGTCAAACTGGAGGGCTCCAGTCTGACGATTCAAGTACCCAGTCAGTTTTTTTACGAATGGCTGGAAGACAATTATGTGCAAGTCCTCAAGCTGGCGATCAAACATACCTTGGGGCCGAGTGGTCGCCTGGAGTATGCGGTCGTGGTGGATAAGGGCAACTCATCCAATCAGCCAATTGCCGTCTCCTATCCACAGGGCAACTCGACCGCCAAGAAATCGGCACCCGTACAAGAGGTGAGGACGCCTTTTGAGATGCAGTCGCTGGATGCGGACATGCTCACCAAAAGCAACCTGAACCAGAATTATACCTTTAGCACCTATATCGAAGGGGACTGTAACCGCCTCGCGCGATCCGCCGGATTTGCCGTCGCCACCAAGCCAGGCATCACTTCCTTCAATCCACTCATGGTCTACGGCGGAGTTGGTCTGGGAAAAACCCACTTGGTGCAAGCTATTGGCAACGAGATCAAAAATGGGCCAGAGGACAAGTTTGTGCTTTACGTTTCTTCCGAAAAATTCGTGAATCAGTTCATGGACTCCATCAAGGATGGCAATGTGAAGAGCTTCACCAACTTTTACATGCAGGTGGATGTGCTGATCATCGATGATATCCAGTTTTTGGCGGGAAAAGACCGGACACAGGAGATGTTTTTCCACATTTTCAACCACCTCCACCAAAACAAGAAGCAGATCATCATGACCTCCGATTGTCCTCCCAGGGATCTGAAAGGACTGGAAGAGAGACTGCTTTCCCGCTTCAAATGGGGTCTGACTGCGGATTTGCAGATGCCAGACTTCGAGACTAGGGTAGCCATCATCCGCAGAAAGATGCAGTCTGAGGGAATCATGATCCCCGACGACGTGGTGGAATACCTGGCCTACTCCGTCGACACCAACGTCCGAGAACTGGAAGGCATCCTGATCTCGCTGATCGCACACGCCTCTCTGAACCGCGTCGAGATCAGCCTAGAGCTGGCGAAAACGGTAATCAAGAACTTTATCAAAGACATTGAAACGGAAGTCGGGATCGAGTTCATCCAAAAATCCGTCTCTGAATACTACGGTATCCACACGGACGAACTGAAGGCAAAAACCCGCAAGAAGGAAATCGTAATTGCGCGGCAGGTAGCCATGTACTTTTCCAAAGAATTCACCAACCACTCACTCAAATCCATCGGCTATCACTTCGGCGGCAGAGACCACAGTACGGTCATCCACGCCGTGCAGACGGTCAATGACATGATCGAAACCGACTCCAGCTTCAGAAACTCAGTCAATGAGCTGAAGAAAAAATTCAAGATGCGTTCGTATTAATCTTGCTTTTGCTACCAGCGCACGAGATCACCCACCTCTTCTTTGGTAAACTCCAGCTCTGTGTACCCCATTACATAAGGACCAATCTCATAAGGCACATAGATTATCCAGAACTTCCCATCCTTGAAGCCTTTGGCGTTGGCCAGAAAAAAACCCGTCTCGGGCAAGAAAAAACGCCCATCCTCCTCTAGGCTGACCCCCTCGGCCACCTCGTGATACTCCCGAAATTTCTTTTCCGCCAAGGAAGTCAGGGCTATCTCATCCAAGACAAGCTTGTCATCACTGAGCGTGTCCCCACTTTGGAGGTCGAAGTGCAAAAAAGACACGAAGCTATTGGGATGGGCCCCGCCCAAAAAGCTAAACTGGCTGAAATATACGCCCAGCGTGCTATCAGATCGGTAAACCACCTCGCCCTCCGCCTCGATCTCCCAAGCTCCCGGAGAGTCAGGGAACTCCTTCTTGAACGATTGGAATGACTCGAAATAATCCTCGATCAGGGTGTCCAGCGGGGCCACCTCCTCCCCTACACCAACCATCAAGGCCAGCTGTTCGGAGATTGCGGCATTGACCTTGTCAGCAACTGCCGAACCTGAAGCTACTGGCCACACCAGTCGGAGTTCCGCGCAGCTTTCCCCGACGCATGATTCCCGGTTCAGAGAATCAGCTTTGAAAACAAGTTCACTGCTCTCACTGATAAATTTCGTTTTGGATTCTTGGGCGCAAGAAACAGAGGTCAATAGAAAGAAAACAAGAAGGTATCTCATTGTGGTCGTTCGGTGGAAAGAAAGAGAGAGACCAATTTCTTGGCCAAAGTTCCCGGATTGAGGGTTCCTATACGAACATTTTCCATTTCTTGCTCCATGGTCTGTTTTACTTTGGAATCCCGCAGGAAAGCCTGTCCCAAGAGATAATGGATCTGCTCGTCCAGCCAATTGATACGCTGGTGTGCCCGGTTGGATTCCCAAAATCCGCTTTCCTTCATTTGGAATTCATATTGAAGTACCTCTCGCCATGTCTCCTCGATGCCCAAGCCAGACAGGGAAGATGCCAGCGAAACCTTCGGAGACCAGTCCTTGGGAGAGGGTGGAAAAAGGTGAAGTGCGTTTTGGTAGCTGGCCTTTGCCTTTTTGGCGGAAGATAGATTTTCCCCATCAGCCTTATGAATGACCAACGCGTCAGCCATCTCCATAATACCCTTTTTGATGCCTTGAAGCTCGTCGCCTGCCCCAGCAAGCATCAGCAAAAGGAAATAGTCGACCATATTCTTGACGGCTGTTTCACTCTGCCCGACACCTACCGTCTCCACCAGGATCACATCGAATCCGGCAGCCTCGCAGAGCAACATGACCTCACTGGTTTTGCCGCTCACTCCGCCGAGTGTGCCCCCGGAAGCGCTAGGCCTAATAAATGCCCGCTTGTCAGAAGCAAGACTTTCCATGCGGGTCTTGTCACCCAAGATGCTTCCTTTAGTCAATTGGCTGCTGGGATCGATGGCTAAAACGGCTACCTTTTTCCCTTTTTCGAGTAGCATTTTTCCAAATGCTTCGATGAAAGTGCTTTTCCCAACCCCAGGTACTCCTGTGATGCCAATTCGTATAGCGCCCCCCGTGTGAGGCATCAGCGATTGGATGAGCTCCGCGGCCAGCTCCTCATCGAAGTCCAGCGCACTTTCCACCAAGGTAATCGCCTGGCCAAGAACTACCCGACTGCCGGAAAGAATGCCATCTCGAAATGACGCCAGATCAAGCCGCTTTTTCATGACTTTATAAGGGTAAAGCGACTTTCTCCCATCGGAGTTTTTTCAAACTTAGCCAGCAAAAACGGCTCAAGCTCAGGCAAGAAATAGGGTTCTCCAGGCGCCAGCTGCACCTTTTCCTCCAGTTCTGCGGAAAAGAAAAAAACCAAAGTCCGCCCGTACTTCGTGTGGGGCTGGGCCTCAGCATATTCCCTCATGTATTCCGGCGAGTTGTCATGCAAAGACCGAATCGCATAGACTCGCAACACCGGCCCGGTGTTGTTTTCGTTTCGATAAAAACCCAGCTCTTCAAAGTCCTTCACAAATCGCTCCATTCCGGGGTTTGAAAAACTAGACCGGACGATCTGCACCAGCAGAACCAGCACCAGGGCACCGATCAGATAGAAAATGAGTTTGTTCCTTTTCAAAAACTTTGGAGGGTTTATGGGCTTTAGGCCTTAATTTAGCCCAAAATTCTGACAATGGATTTCGAGTACGTCAAAGCACTTCATATCATCTTCGTAGTCACCTGGTTTGCAGGACTTTTTTACATCGTCAGACTTTTCATCTACCAAACCGAAGCGCTTCAAAAGCCGGAACTGGAGCGGGCCATCCTCAAACCCCAACTGGATCTGATGGCGAGCCGACTTTGGAACATCATCACCTGGCCCTCGGCGATTCTGACGCTAATATTCGGAACATGGGTTCTCAGCTACCGTTGGGGATATATGGAGCTGGGTTTTATGCATGCCAAGCTAGGCTTCGTATTTCTGCTCTATTGCTACCACGGTTTTTGCCATGTGCTTTACAAAGAACTCCAATCCGGAAAAGCCCGATGGACCTCAACCCAGCTGCGGATTTGGAACGAAGCCTCGACCCTTTTGCTATTCGCGATCGTATTTCTGATCGTGCTCAAAAATACGCTGAGCATGGTATGGGGACTGGTCGGGCTGATCGGGCTGGCACTGCTTCTCATGCTGGGTATCAGGATGTACAAAAAATATAGAATCAAAAAGGACAATGAAAACAAGTAGCATCGTACTGGGATTGGCACTTTTGATGGGCGTATCCTGCCAGGAAAAGTCCGAAAACAAAAGCACATCTGGAGAGCTACCCATTCTCGGAGAGCGGTATGTGGACGAAAACAAGGACACAGTGTACCATAGGATTGCGGATTTTGCCTTTGTGAACCAGATGGGTGACTCGGTGAAAAACGGGGATCTGGCTGGAAAAATCTACGTCGCAGATTTCTTTTTCACCTCCTGCCCGACCATTTGTCCCATCATGAAAAAGGAAATGCTCCGCGTCTATGAAGACTTCAAAGACAATCCCAATTTCAAAATCCTGAGCCATTCCATAGATCCTACGCACGACACGCCTGCTGTATTGAAAGATTATGCCGAAAAGCTGGGAATTGAAGATGCCTCGACTTGGAATTTTCTTACCGGAAATCAGGAAAAAATCTTTGAAATCGGCCAGACCAGCTACCTAACCACCGCCATGGCGGACCAACTGGAGCCGGGCGGTTTTCTCCATAGCGGAGCTTTTCTGCTGGTGGACGGACAGGGTAGGATACGTGGAGTTTATGACGGGACCAAATCCGACCAGGTGGACAGACTCCTCGCAGACATTCCCAAACTTCTGGAACAATGAGAATTCGGCTCTTTGTGGTCGCAGCCTTGCTCGCCGGTTCCTGTGCCCCAAAGGCAAGCAGTGAAGAGAACGCTCTGGCTCAGATCTCGAATCCCGAGGTCATGAAGTATGCAGTATCCGGTAAGGCACTCTATGAAAACCATTGCGGAAACTGCCATCAGTCTGACGGACGAGGCTTGGCTAAACTAATCCCTCCGCTGCGGGATGCTGACTATTTCAAGGCCGATATCCATCGCACGGTCTGGATCATCCGGCATGGACAAGCAGGGGAAATTACCGTCAATGGAGAAAAATTTGACCAGCCTATGCCACCAAACCCAGGCTTGAAACCGCTGGATATCGCTCAGATCACCACGTACCTCTACAATATCTGGGGGATGAACGAGGGCGTCATCACGGGGAAAGACGTAGAAACCTATCTCAAGACCAAGCCGGAAAACTATTAGTCACCCAAAAGGGAATCGGCCTTTGCAAGGACATCTTTGATGTTCTTGTTCACCTCGCCGACCAGAATCATCTGCTGATCCAGGTAGAGCTTGATCTCCTCTGGAGACTTGCCTTCCTCTTCAATCTCATATTGCCTCATCCAGACAAACATGCCCTCGTAGGCTTGGTCCAACTCGGTGGCGAGGAGCTCGTACTGCTTGATCTGATCGGTGTTGGTCGAGTCCTCTGCGGCCAGTTCTGCAGCCTTCTGGATGGCCTTTTTCTCAAAAGACTTGATTTGCCCCAATTTAGGCATTACTTCATCGTGGAGAGCCATGACTTCAGCCCTTCTCTCCTGATTCAAATCCGCTTGGCTAGGCCCGCAAGCTTGGATAAAAATCAACAAATTAAAGATCAAACTAATACGAAGAATTTTCATCAAATTGGATCGTTGAGCCATAAAGATACAATTTTATCTCGATTAAATTAAAAATCTAATTCATATATTTTTTACTCAAAAAAACGGTTTTTGATGCTAATTTTGAACGCTAACCCATACGAAATGAAACGATTCTGCTTTGCCGACGGAAAAATAATCCCAACCGAAACCGCCACCATTCACCCAATGGACCTCGGTCTGATCAGAGGGTTTGGCATCTTTGACTTTTTGCGGACCACGGGCTATTCGCCACTTTTTCTCGAGCATTATCTGGACAGATTTATTGCCTCCGCCGAAAAAACCCATCTCCCTCTCACCTATAGCCGTGAACAGCTGAGGGCGATCATTTCTGAGCTGATCGAAAAAAACGATCTCTTAAATGGAGGAATTCGCATGCTTTTGACTGGCGGGCTTTCCGAAAACCACTTCTCCCCCGCCGAGGGAAAACTCTTCATTTTTGCCGAAGCTCTATCCATGCCTGCGGAAGAAAAATACCAAAAAGGCGTAAAACTCCTGACGCTGGAGTATGTGAGGCCAATTGCCGATATCAAGACTACCAACTACACCCTTCCCGTCTGGCACAGTGTCAATTGGAAAAGAACGGGAGCCGAAGATGTCCTCTACCATTGGAACGGAGTAGTGAGCGAAAGCTCCCGCAGCAATTTTTTCATCGTAAAAAACGGTGTCCTCCACACGCCGGACCAGCACATTCTCATGGGAATCACCCGCAAACAAATCCTCAAAATCGCGGGCAACGTGGTCATCCGCCCGATTACATTGGAGGAGATCTGGGATGCAGATGAAGCATTTATCTCTAGCACCACCAAGATTTTGCTTCCTGTCACGCAGCTGGACGACCGCAAAATAGGCAATGGCAAGCCCGGGCCAATCACAATGGGTATATTGGAAAAATTCAAAGTACTAGAAACCCAAGCGGCCATCTAATCAAAAAAGCTCCTGCGAGAGCTTTTTTCTTCTATTCCGTAACCAGCTTGGCGTCCTTGAGGATATACATGAGCTTCTCTGGGTCCTTGGCGTTCAAGGTTAGCTTGCCACGTACTTTCACCCTTTTGGAAGTATACTTGATCGGGTTAGTCAGCATCACTTCCATGACGGTCTCCGGACCACCGGATCCACAAAAAAAACACTCGGCCAAGGGTAGGCTCGAAAGAATGATATGCTCGGGCTTGAACATACCCTCAAACGGAATGATGTATCCATCTGCCTCTACCTCTTTGCCCTCAAGCTTTTTGATATTGTCCGAAAAAACGGGAACATAGAGCTCTCCAAACTGGTCCTCACTGATCTTGTAGGACACTTCAGAGAGGCTCTTCCACACGCCCTGCGCCTTGGCAGACGTGGCAAAGAGACTGACCATCAAACCAAAAACCAGAATTACACCCCACTTTTTCATTTCATTTCCAATTTTGCGTGCTAGTTACGCCTTTGTCAGTTGCTTTGCAATACTTGTTTGATAAGCTGACCAGGCGGGAATGAGCGATGCCGCGACTCCTACACCCAACGCGTAAACAATGATCCAAAGTTCTTTACGAAGAAAAATCCACGGCTGGATAGCTGCCACCACGTTTTGTTCGCTTTGGCTGACCAACAGCCACAGGAACGTATGACCCAAGCCGATCCCCAATACCGCTCCCAAAAATGTCAGCATCAAACCTTCCAAAAAGACCAGGATCAGAAGCTGGATTTTGGAAGCGCCCAAAGCCCTCAAAATCGCCAAATCATACTTTCTCTCTTTTAGGGAATTATAAAGCGCAATGAAAATCCCCAGTCCCGCGACCACTATCAACACAACCGCCAAACCCTGAAGCAAGCTGATCCCGACGCCCAAAAGCTCAAACAATCGGGACATTTCGAAAGAAGGCGATGCCGCCTGCATGGATGTGCCCGAGTTGATCATCCTGGGCAACTGGATCGCGGCCATGGGATTTCTGTATTGAACCAGCAGAGCAGTGACTTCTCTCTCTGCATCCGTAGGCGGAAACCCACTTTTTGCAACTGGCTGATGGAACCTATCCCCATGCGCCTCGATGGTGGCGGCGACATTTTCCTCCTGGTGACTTTCGCCCATAGCCAAAGAATCCGACGGTGATGCCCCCTCTTCCTCAGTTTCCGAAGCTTCATCATGGGTGTACCAAACTGACTCTATACTGGTCATGACCAATCTATCCACCACATTGCCCCGAGGAGCGAGGATTCCAGAAACTACAAAATCATGCTGGTCATGCTCATGACTGCCCACGCTGATCCCATGGCTCGAAGCAAATCCATCACCGACGCGCAAGCCTGTTTTGGCTGCGACTTCCGCGCCCAGTACCACTTCAAATGGGAGATCCCAAACTTTTCCTTCGGAAAACTCCACACCGTAGAGCGCCAGATAATCATGGTTTGTCCCAACTATCCGAAAACCCTGGTAGTTGTCCCCAAGCGCCAAGGGTATGATTTTCTTCACCAAGCGATTTCTGGAAAGTCTCGCTGCCTCATCCAGCTTGATATTGCCTGTGGGAAAGTCAACGTGATAGACCGAGGAAAGGATCAGCTGAAGCGGGCTTCCCTTTGCCCCGACCACCAGATCAATGCCTTCTGCATCCTGATTCATCTTCTTCTCAAACTGATCTTGGATCAGCAGCAACACCGTAATGATTGCCAATCCCAAAGCCAACAAAAAAACATTCAGCCCGGTGGAAAGTGGCCGGAACACCAAATATTTCCAACTGATTCTAAACAGATTCATGGCCTTTTGACTTCGAGGAAGTTGGAAATTTGATTTTTCACACGCTGGTCGTGTGTCACGATGACCAAGGCTGCGCCTATCTTCGCAGCTTGCGTTTTCAGGAGGCGAATGACCTTCTCGGCATTTTCGTCGTCCAGGCTGGAAGTGGGCTCGTCGGCAAGGATCAGCTTGGGACTATTGGCCAAGGCTCTTGCTATGGAAACTCGTTGGGCTTCCCCCTCGCTCAGTGTCAAAACAGAGGTTTTTGCCTTTTCAGCGATATCCAATTCAGCCAAAAGATGGGGAATTTCCTGCCCCGTCTTCTTTCCAAAAAAATGGGCTAACTCCAGATTCTGTCGGACATCGAGCGCGGCTATCAGGTGGGGCTTTTGAAAAACTATCCCGATATTCCTCCCCCGAAACAAATCCATAGCCTGTCCAGAGAGCGCCGACAACTTCGTCCCATTTAGAACGACTTCCCCACGCAAGGGAGTCAGAAGGCCCGACAAGAGATTAAGTAGGGTGGTCTTTCCGCTTCCCGATTTCCCCAACACAAGCAGCGACTGTCCTGCCTGGACCTTGATCTCCGGAAAAGAAATTACGGCTTGCCCGGGATGGGCATATTGCAAAGCGCTTGTCTCGAGCATACGCTATTTTACAGGAATGGTGACAAAGAAGATCGTTCCTTTGTCCAATTCGCTTTCAAAAGTAATGTCTCCATTGAGAACGTCAAGGCATTTTCTGACAATGGAGAGTCCCAATCCCGAACCTTCGACAATGCCTACATTCTTTGCCCGGAAAAACCGGTCGAAAAGCTTGCCCTGTTCCGATTTGGGAATCCCTATGCCTTCGTCGACAACTTGGGCGAGGAGTTTATTGTCTTCAAAGCTCAGCTTAAAATCGACCTCTCTTCCGTCTTTGGAATACTTGACGGCATTGGAAAGCAGATTTTCGAATACCTGATACATCAGTTCTGGATCAGAAGTGATTGTTTTGGGTAATTCCCCTATTTCGGCGTTGATGATCACTCCATTTTCGATTCCTGCTCTTACCGTATCCAGCAGCTCTTTGACAAAGGCTCCGGTGAAGATCTTCTTGGGTCGGAACTCCAGCTTGTTTTCGTCCGCCTTTCCAAAGAACAGTACACTGGTCAGCAGGTTGTTGAGGGCTCTAACGGAATGCTCGATTTTAAAGGCATGCTTGGTGATCTTCTGCTTCATGGGATGCTCCCGCTCGGCGTAGATCTGCAGCAGCTGGGCGGAGCTTAGGATTGAAGTAAGCGGTGTCTTGAATCCGTGGGAAACGTTGAGCACGATGCGCGATTTCAATTCGTTGATCTCCCGCTCTTTCTCGAGGGCTTTGGTCAGCTCTTTGTTGGCTTCATAGAGTTCGGCGGTACGCTGTTTTACTTTTTCCTCCAGTTCATTGTTGAGTTTCTGGAGTTCCTTTTCTTTCCGGTCCTTGAAGATCGCCAACTCAATGACCATGTTTAGTTCGCGGATATTGAAGGGCTTGATGACGTAGGCGCTCGGATTGGTGCCAACGACTTTGTTCAGCGTTTCCGCATCGGAACTTGCACTGAGGTACACCACCGGGATGTCATACTTTTCGTTGATTATCTCCGTGGTCTTGATTCCGTCCAGTTCACCCGCCAGATTGATGTCCATCATGACGATGTCCACGAAGTTTTCCTCCAGCAGATCGAGGGCTTTTTCTCCGGTATCTGCTATGCCTACAATCTGGTGGGCGTTTTTTTCCAGGGCTCGTTGCAGCAAAAGCGCAGAAACGGAATCATCCTCGACTATTAGGATTTTGAGAGTAAACATGAGCTAGGTCGAAGAAATGGGTGGCGACATTTGTGCCTGAAATTACAAAAATTACCTTTCGAACAATGGGATTTCGACTAAGACTCTTGTGCCTTCGCTTTTGGCGCTCCACACTTGGATCTTCCCTCCCATGAGATCGACCAAGTTGCGGGTGATGCTGAGCCCCAGCCCAGTTCCCTCAAAAAGCCGGTTATTACCCTTGCTTTCCTGCTCGAAGGGGTCAAACATCCGCTTTTGAAACTCTTCCGAAATCCCGATGCCTGAATCAGCCACTTCCAATAAGATTGAACCGTCCACTCGTTGGCAAGCCACAGAAATGACCCCTTTCTCCGTGTATTTGATGGAATTGCCCAGCAGATTGTTTAGGATCATTTCCAGAAATCTACGGTCAATATTAGCCTGGCCAGCAGTCCCGACAAACTTAAAATCCAGCTCCAGCATCTTTCTTGCAGCGGCGGCTTTGTGGGGCAAGATGATGGTTTCCAAAAATTCCCTGACATCGGTTTTTGTATAAACCACGGGCATTTTGTTGGCCTCTATCTTCGCGATATCGAGGAGAGAGTTGATGGTGTCCAGCAGCCTTTCGCCACTTTGGAGAATAATATCCAACTGGGAATGCAGCTCGGTGTCCGCTTTACGACTCATCTTGATGTGCTCTGCCCCGCCCAAGATGCCGTTTAGTGGTGTCCTGATCTCATGGCTGATGTTGGAAAGCAGGCTGGTCTTGAAGCGGTTTGCCTCCTCCGCCTTTTCCTTGGCCTCCATCAGTTTGTTTTGCACGGCTTTCTTTGCAGAAACGTCTTTGAAAACCGAAAGGACCAAGGATCGACCTTTAAAGTCCTCCTCCATCGTCACCGAGTACACCTCCATTTCCAGCGTCCCTGTCTTCCAGTGGATGGGAGTTTCGATGGACATACCCTTGCCCGGAGAACGGCGGACGTGTTTTAGAAGAACTTCGAGATAAAAATCCTGCTGGTCTTCCTCATCGAACAGTACAGAAATTGGACGGCCCTCCAGATCCTTTACAGCACACTGCATCATCTTTGCAAATGCCGGGTTTACGGTAAGAATCTCCTCTCCCTCCAGCGTCAGCAGCATCCCGTCCTGGGTGCTCGTCCACACATTCCTGAATTGCTGCTCCGCGATCACCTTTCTCTTGCTCTCTTGATCTACCGCGGTCTTGAGCACTCCCAGGTTTTGCAGCTGTCGGAAAAACCTGGCGATCAAGAAACCCAAAGCCAAAAGAAACAGTATGGCCAAACCGACAAACCAAGCCTGCAGGTAAATCGGGGGCTTAATCACAAACGGAACCGAAGCGACCGCGGGGGAAAAGTCCTCCCCGTCGTAGGATGCCTTGAGCTCAAACTGGTATTCTCCCGCCGGGATGTTGCCGAAAAAGAGCTGGTTTGAGCTTGGCTTCTTAACTACCGTCCAAGTCGAGTCTTTGGAATTCCGCAGCCTGTAGTGAAGCCAAACCTCGCGGGCCTCATTGAATGCGGCCGCCATAAAAGAAACCTTCAGCAGATTTTGGGAATACGGAATCTTAGGATTTGTATGTGAGTCCAGCACTTCTGTATTGCCGAGCTCGACCGATGTCAAATAGACCATTGGAGTGCCCGAAGCCTGCATCTTCTCATCTGGAAAGTAAATGGAAAGACCCTTCTGTGTACCAATCATGACCCTTCCTGAAGGAGCCTCGGTCAAGGCACCTCGATTTATTTCATCTCCAACAAGGCCGTTTTTCTCATTGTAGTGGAGCACTTTGTCGTTCCCAAGGACAAATACCCCATTGTCCGTCCCAGCCCATATCTTCCCTTGCCTATCCCTCATCAGCGCAAAGACCGAATTGGTAATCGACTTATCCTGATACACATAGAAACCCAAATATCCCTGCCGATAGACTTTTAATCCAAACTCTGTGGCGAGTAGCAGACTCCCGTCTTCGAGTTCCAGAAAATCATAGCCCTCCGCCAAAAAATACCGGGAGTTCTCGATGATAGGATACTGATTTTCAAGCTTACTGGCTCTCATCACTATGATCTTGCCATTTCTAAGTTTTCCCGCTTTTCTGAAAAAAACGGGCCTTTCAATCAGAAGCGAGTCAATTTCACCCGTAAGCTCTTTGGAATAGAGTTGTGCGCCCCGAGCCGAGACAGGTGCGATGAATATCCTTTTGCCGGAAACGATAAGAAGACTGTCGCCCATCACCTGGACGGACGAAACGTTTGCCCCAGTCGGAGGAGCAAAAAGCGAAAACCGTTCGTTTGCAACATTGTACAAGCCAACCCCGCCCCAGTTGGCTGAAAACCAAACCTTGTCTTTTCCTTGTTTTGAAAAGTTAATGATCCTGTGGTTGGGCAGTCCAAGTTCAAAGGGGTCTTTGTAGATGGTTCTGATCTCACGTCTACTAAAAATCTGGACGCCATTGTTGAAGCCAAAAAGAAAAGAGTCCTGTCCCAAATCCACAATCGCCGTCAGCTCTTCGCCCAAAAACTCCTCGACTTCTGAACCATAGTTCTGGAAGACCTGATTGTTAATGTTAGCCATTCCCCGGCTGGTTCCCATCCAAAGAATTCCTTCGCGATCTACAAAAAATGCCTGCAGGTAAATTGTGTTAAACTGGCCAGAGAGATCTATTATCACCGGCCTGTTTCGTGCCGGATTGTATTTCAATAGGTGGGAGTTGAAATGGTAAAACACATTGTCTCCCCAGAATTCGAGGGAGAAAAAGTCTTCGTTTGGAATAAAAGCAGAGGTGGAAAAACCGCTGCTGACGATTTCTGTCGGAAACTCCGCCTTGAGTCCCTTTGCCAGATAGCCTTCCCCCAAAAAATAGTACTCGCCCGATGCTGGGGATTTCTTTACCATGACTGGAGGCGAAGGCAATGGGATACTCCTAAATTCGTAAGAAATCAAATTTCCTTCCTTGAATTTAAAAGTCTGCAGTTTGAAATTCAGGAAGATATCCCCGGAGTCATCCAGCACCGAGGTGAGTCTGCCGGTTTTGGAGATGTCCCTCTCGATGCGGGTTTTCTCACTCTCACCCTCCCGCCAATAGAAGAGCTCATTGCCAGTATCTACGAAATAGTATTTCTCTGCCCCTTTCCCGATAGGGAAAAAACTGATCCCAGAGGAATAGGCTGTCGGGTTCAAAACCGGAAAATCATACTCTTCCCAGCCCAGAGCCATAGACCGGAAAAACAACGGAGCTCCGACTGCATTGTAAAGCCACATGATCCCGTCCTCGTCCCGAAGTATGGAAATCCGGTAGTTGAACCTCTTCACCAGACTATCGGGAAGCTCGTAGGTCTGAATCCCGTCGGAGTAGACTACCCCTCGGGCCGTGGAAAACCACATGCGCCCCAAGGAATCCTGCTCGATGCCCAGCACATTTTGAACAGGCAGGTTAACCCCTTTGGGATTGGCGTTGAACTTGAAGCTTTGAGCAACAGAACGAGAGTGGATCAGAGTGAGACCCAAGACGAAAAAAAGCAAAATTTGCGGTATCCGACCTGCCATAAAACGAAAATAGGAAAAGATTCCGCTCGCCAAATTCCCCCGAGATTGTTTAGCATTTCTTTTGTCGGCGGGTGGTTTCTTTTATTTTTGTGCCAAACTTTAAAAATCGAAGCATGAGTGTACTAGTCAATAAATATTCCAAGGTAATCGTTCAGGGTTTCACAGGTTCAGAAGGCTCCTTCCACGCGCAGCAAATGATCGAATACGGAACCAACGTAGTTGGAGGCGTGACTCCCGGCAAAGGCGGTTCGACCCATTTGGAAAGACCTGTTTTCAATTCGGTAGAAGAAGCAGTTCAAAAGACTGGCGCTGATGTTTCCATCATTTTTGTACCGCCAGCATTTGCAGCCGATGCGATCATGGAGGCTGCAGATGCCGGTATCAAGGTAATCATCACGATCACGGAGGGTATTCCCGTTTCAGATATGATGACTGCCAAGCCTTACATCAAGGAGAGAGGCTCTGTGCTGATCGGCCCCAACTGTCCAGGCGTGATCACTCCAGGAGAAGCCAAAGTAGGCATCATGCCGGGCTTTGTGTTTAAATCCGGTAGGGTCGGCATCGTGTCCAAGTCCGGAACTTTGACATACGAGGCTGCCGATCAGGTAGCCAAAGCTGGACTAGGTGTATCTACTGCTATCGGAATCGGTGGTGACCCAATCATCGGAACTTCTACCAAGCAAGCGGTAGAGATGCTGATGAACGACCCCGAAACTGACGCGATCGTCATGATCGGCGAGATCGGCGGCAACTACGAAGCGGAAGCAGCTCGCTGGATCCGCGAAACGGGCAACAAAAAACCGGTCGTCGGATTCATCGCCGGACAGACCGCACCTGCAGGTCGAAGAATGGGCCACGCGGGCGCCATCATCGGTGGTGCAGACGACACTGCTGCTGCCAAGATGCGCATCATGAGAGAAAATGGTATCCATGTCGTAGACTCTCCCGCAGAGATTGGCGTAACGATGGCCAAAGCACTCGGCGTAATCGCTTAATACGAAGAAGTCATTGGGCTTTCAAAATCCCCAGCTTTTATAGAGAAACCGCCTCGGATCAAAATTCCGGGGCGGTTTTGTTTTTGGCCAAGGGAAACCTGAACTCTTTTTGTATTTTCAATCCATGCATACTCCTGGCGCTTTTGTATCCGAACAGTTTTACTCCAAAAGGATCCAAGAACTGAATGTCAGGAGCATCCGCCTGGCTGCCCCGGATGAGCCCATCAAGAATTGTGCGGAAAAAATGACCAGAGAACAGGTCAGCTGTCTTTTTATAGGAGCTTCCACGGAAGAAATCATCGGATACATCACCGATCTGACCCTTCGGGACAAGGTTTTGGCCGTGGGGCTTTCCACAGCTCTTCCAGTCAGCCGGATCATGGAGTCAGACCTTGTCAGTATCTCTCCGGAAACATCCTTGGTAGAGGCTCTCCTTCTGATGTTCCAGACCAAAGCCCGCTACTTATTGGTAAAAAATGAGGAAGGATTCCTTGGCTGGATCAGCAGGACAAAAGTCCTCACCGAACAGAGCCAGGGGCCTTTCATGTTTATCCAATCTGTAAAAGAAGCCAGGCAAATCACTGAACTAGCCAACAAATGGGCCCAAATGCCCCAACTCATCCACCTGCTGATCAGCCGGGGGATGAAAGCCGCTTTGGTCAATCAGATCATCACCACGGTAGCTGACACGATCACCCAGCGGGTCATCGAGCGGGTACTCAAAGAAATAGGCCCTGCGCCGGCAAAATTTGTCTTTTTCGTGTTGGGCAGCGAAGGGAGGGGAGAACTCACCCTCAAAACCGACCAGGACAATGCGATCATCTACGAGGACCGGGCCAATGAGCACCGCGAAGAAGTCAGGGCTTACTTTCTAGAATTTGCGACTCGGGTATCGACCGCCTTGGACGGCATAGGAATCGTCTTTTGCGAAGGCGAGCTAATGGCCATGAATCCTAAGTGGACACATTCCCTATCCCACTGGAAGCGCAACTATGACGCCTGGATCTCCGACGCATCGCAAGAAACCGCCATGAACTACTCGACCTTCTTCGATTGCCGGGCCATCTTCGGAGAATTCCAGCTTTTGAATGAGCTCCAGGAGTACATGGGGGAATTGCTGGTGAACGCCCCTGAGCGCTTCTTCATCAATCTCGGACGCAATGCGCTGCAGTACCAAGCGCCACTGACGTTTTTCCGAAAAATCAGGAGCGAGGAGATTGACGGGGAAAAACAGCTCAATCTCAAGCAAACCATGCGGCCAATTGTAGACTTGGCTAGAGTCTATGCCCTGAAGTATAGAATCGCAGACACCAACACCACCGACAGGATCAATTCCCTAAAGGAGAAAGGGGTATTTACCGCAAAGGAAGCCCAAGAATTAATTCATGCATTTGACTACCTGATGGGCTTGCGGCTGGAAAACCAATCCCACTCCATCCTGGATCAAAATCGCAAACCGAAGAACTACCTCAAGCTGAAAGACCTGACCAAAGTACAACAAGTCACCCTCATTGAGATTTTTAAAGTTATCGAAGAATTCCAAGCTAGAATAAAAATCTCATTTACCCGAAGCCTATAATTTCAGCGTCCCGGAAATACTTTCATAAATTTTTTATAAAAGTTATTTTTTATTTACCGAACTTTTTTATTTTTGTCTTAAAGAATAATTTGCCGGAAACTAAAATGGATCTTCATTAAAATTCGGCACGACTGTTCTTTACAATATTTAATTTGGCAGAAGGGGATTTGCCTTCTGCGGAATGTTTGGAAATCGCGAATCTCAAAACAATAAATCTTACATCACTAAACTGTCTCACCAGTATGCTCAGTAAGTATCCGCTCTCCGAAGTTGAAAAAGCATTCCTTGCCGAATCCGGAGTAGACAAAATCTCGACCCTGATCCCCTATCTCACGGTTGACAACTTCCCAAAGCTAGGCCTGCTTACCGCCTGCCGCTTTTTGGAATGGGCCGCGGCCAATCCAGAGGGAGTAATCAGCTTGCCAACGGGCAAAACCCCGGAATTTTTCATCAAGTGGACCCAATACCTCCTGGAAAACTGGGACACCAAAAAAGGCAAGGAAGTTCGAGAAAAACACGGGCTGGGATCTACAAAGAAGCCGGTGTTGAAGGATTTGACATTTGTGCAGATCGATGAATTCTATCCTATTTCTTCCAAGCAGCACAACAGCTTCTACGACTACGTCAACAAATTCTATATCCAGGGTTTTGGGCTTTCCAAAGAAAAGGCGATCCTGATCAATTCGGACGAGATCCCACTGGCGGACGGCCTTCACTTCAGCCAAGTATTCCCAGACCTGAAAGTAGACCTTTCGCTCAGATTCCGTGATCCGGTAAATGATCTCGAGAAAATCCAGCAGAAGTCCATCTACATGATCGACCAGTGGTGCGGTGAGTACGAGCAGCGCATCCGTGACAAGGGGGGCATCGGCTTTTTCCTAGGCGGCATCGGCCCGGACGGGCATATTGCCTTCAACACAAGAGGCTCACATATCTTTTCTGTTACCCGTCTTACGGACACCAACTTCGAAACCCAAGCGGTAGCCGCTGGAGATTTGGGTGGCATCGAGGTATCTGCCAACAGACTGGTCATCACCATAGGTCTGGACACGATCGTGTACAATCCCGAAGCGGTGGGAATCATCATCGCTGCAGGCGAAGCGAAAGCCGGTATCGTGAAAGACTCCTTGGAGACTCCTTTGAACAATGTGTATCCGGCTACAGTACTCCAAAAACTGAAAAATGGTCGGTTCTACCTTACCAAAGGTGCTGCCGTGAAGTTGACGGACTCGATGGACGCCTACTATCAAAAAGGCGAGTGGACATTTGAAAAAACCGAACGATCCGTCCTCGAGCTTTGCAAAAAGCTGAATAAGTACGGTCACAGAATCAAAATCGAAGATCTCAAGGCTGACAAATACACCAAGCTGATCCCGGGACTCAACGAAGACACTGTCAATCAGGTGATGAAGGCTACCGAGGCCAAATTGGCAAAGGGCTTGGAACAGGAAAGCAACGAAGTGCTGCTCCATACTGGTCCACACCACGACGACATTTCCCTGGGCATACTACCGCACATCACCAATCAGCTCAACGAACCTACCAACGAGGCACACTTCTCGGTATTGACTTCTGGCTTTACCGCAGTGACGAACACATTTGTGATCGACACCTTGCAGACCACCAAGAAGCTGTTGGACGAAGGCAAGATCCAGATGGTCAACTTCGAAGACTTCTTTGAGGTAGGCTACAGCCTTAAGACCGACAAGGACATATATCACTTCCTGACCAATGTCGCTTCTGAAAATCCCGATGCCCGCAAGCGGGGCCTCTGCCACAGAGTAGTACGAGCGCTCGTGATTGTGTACGGCGTGAAAAATAAAACCCAGCTGCGCGAAACCATCAACGACGTCATCAGCATCCTTAAAAATTCCTATGATGGGGAGAAAAACCCAGCCAAGATCCAGAAGCTGAAAGGCATGATCCGCGAGTTTGAGGAAGAGTTGGTATGGGCGCACTTTGGTGTGCAAGTGAAAAACGTGCACCACCTCAGATTGGGCTTCTACACTGGCGATATTTTCACCGAGCAGCCAGACAAAAACCGCGACGTGGAACCGATCGTGGAAATGTTCCGTAAGATTAAACCTACAAAAATTAGCTTGACGCTAGATCCGGAAGGATCTGGACCTGACACCCACTACAAAGTGCTACAGGCGACGGCGGAAGCGGTGAAGCAGTGGGGCAAAGAACATGACACTAGCAATCTGCGCATCATAGGTTATAGAAACGTCTGGTTCAAGTTTGAGCCACACGAGGCCAACGTGATCGTGCCAGTTTCGCTCGGAGACATGTCAGTGATGGAGGACTCCTTCTCCAACTGCTACCTGAGCCAAGTCAATGCATCTTTCCCAAGCTATGCCCACAACGGCAAGTTTAGCACGGTGGCCAAACGTACTTGGGTAGGACAGCTCAACGACATACAACTTTTGCTGGGCAAAAACTACTTCTACCTGCATGAGCGGGCAAAAGTAAGAGCCAGCCACGGCCTGATCTTCTTCAGAGACATGAGCGTGGACGAGTTTTTGGCTACGGCAAGAGAATTGGAGAAATCCATCGAAGGGATGCTATAATCCCTCGACGCTCACAAACCTATGGAGAAAGCGGCCGGGAAGTTTCCGGCGGCTTTCTGCGTTAAATCTATCATACAAAGATTATTAGACTATTGCGAATGGAAAAAGCCATTTTAGGACTGGATATCGGAGGAACCAGCATCAAAGGCGGGGTTCTGGTCAAAGGACATCTCGAAGACATTCGCTCTGTACCCACCCCTGCGATGGAAAGCAAGGAATATATCCTCGAAACCATTGCCACGTTTATTGACTCCTATTCCGCCTATGACTTCGTGGGTATTGGAATCGGAATCCCCGGACTGGTGGATTCCCGCGAAGGGATTGTGCTGGGCCTGGCAAATATCCCCTCATTTCAGCATGTAGAGCTTAAAAAGTTTCTCACCGAGCGCTTTTCCAAGCCGGTTTTCGTAAACAATGACGCAAACTGCTTTGCCATAGGCGTTCACAAATATGGGGTCGGAAAACCATTTAAAAACCTGGTGGGCATCACACTGGGAACCGGCGTAGGCGGTGGCATAGTGATCAACGGTCATCTTTATTCCGGAATGTTCTCCGCCGCTGGAGAATGGTGCAGCGCCCCCTATCTTGAGCACAATTACGAATACTATTGCAGCGGCAAATTCTTTCACAACGTGTACAAGAGCAAGCCAAAAGCACTTGCAAAGCAAGCATTGGCCGGAGATCCCCAGGCGATTCAAGCCTTTGACGAGTTCGGGCGCCACCTCGGCGAGCTGCTCAAGATGATCATGTATGGACTGGCACCTGAGGCCATTGTGCTCGGAGGATCCATCCGCAAGACTTTCCCTCTCTTCAAAAAATCCCTGTTCAAGACATTGGAGACTTTTGCCTATCCCACCGTCTTGCAAAACTTGAAGATCCTTATCTCCGAACTCGACGAAACGGCAATCCACGGAGCTGTGGCCTTGGTGGATACGGAAAAGGATATGGTCGAAGTCTGAAAAACATTAAAGTTGGTTTAGTTAGTCAAAAAGGGCGGTTTCGTAGAGATCGCTTTTTTTTTGTCCTCAACAAATCCAGAGCAGGATATTCACTTGAGTTTCCAATTCCGACTATATTTATTCCCATGCCCGCAGATCCCAAGTTGAAAATCGCTCTGGCCCAAATTTCTCCCGTCTGGCTGGACAAAGCCGGTACGCTGGCCAAAGTAAAAACTTCCATCCTCGAGGCAGCAAAAGCGGATGCCGAACTCATCGTATTCGGGGAAGGTCTTGTGCCTGGCTACCCCTGGTGGCTTTCGATCACCCAAGCGTCGGCCTGGGACGATCGCATTCAAAAGGAAATCCACGCCCACTACGCCCGAAATGCGGTCCAGATTGAAAGGGATGACCTTGCTGAAATCCAAACTTTGGCAATGAAATATAAACTTGCAGTTTATCTAGGGATCATCGAGCGTCCCTTGGATCGAGGAGGCCACAGCCTGTACTGCTCGCTTGTATTCATCAATTCCGAGGGGATAATCTGCTCTGTTCATCGCAAATTGCAACCCACCTACGAAGAGCGCCTGACCTGGTCTCCCGGAGACGGACACGGTTTGCAAGTCCATCCCCTCAAGGAATTTACTGTTGGCGGACTCAATTGCTGGGAAAACTGGATGCCTCTCGCTCGAACTGCCCTTTATGGTTTGGGAGAAAACCTGCATGTCGCCGTCTGGCCTGGTGCCGTTCGGAATACCGAAAACATCACGCGAATGATCGCGCAGGAGAGCCGCTCTTTTGTCATCTCCGTATCTAGTCTGATGCGAAAAGCAGACTTTCCTGCCAACACTCCCCATCTCGACTATATCCTGGAAAACTGTCCGGATGTATTGGCGGACGGAGGCAGCTGCATCGCAGGACCAAATGGAAAATGGATTTTAGAACCTCAAGCTGACAAAGAAGGCCTCCTATTCGAGACGCTGGATTTTAATCGAGTTTTGGAAGAAAGGCAAAACTTCGACGCTGTAGGACATTACTCCCGGCCGGATGTATTGAAATTAGGCGTAAACAGAACCAGACTCAAATCGGTCGATTATGAATAAGCCAAGCCATCAATCTATTGCCAGCAGGGTCAAAGTCCTGCTATTGATACTATTCTTCATCTCTTTTCTGCTTCCCGCACTGGGACAGATCCCGAAAGGAAAAGTCGTCCAAGAACAAATTCAGTCGCAGGCACTAATCAATCCTATGGGAGAAAACCCGAATCGGAATGTGTCCATCTATCTCCCTCCCGGATACGAATCCTCTACCCATAGCTACCCAGTCATTTATTTTCTGCATGGATTCATGGGGGACGACACCATGCTCAATTTCATGGCGCCTCTCCTTGATTTTGCCATTTCCACCAAAAAAATCCGGCCTGTTATCGTCGTCATTCCTGATGAAAAAACCAGCTACGACGGCAGCTTCTACAGCAACTCGGAGATTTTCGGCAAATGGGAGGACTTCACTGCGATAGAACTGGTGAAGTTCATCGATGAAAATTACCGCACGATAGCTACTATGGAGAGTAGAGGAATCACCGGACATAGCATGGGCGGCTATGGAGCCCTGAAAATCGCCATGCATCACCCAGACACATTCAGTTCTGTTTATGCATTAAGTCCAGGCGCGCTGACTATTGTCAGAGAATACGGTCCCAATTCAGACACTTTCAAGGAGCTATCCCGTCTAAAATCGATGGAGGAAGTAAACAAAACCTATTTTGGAAAAGTCATTATTGCATTCGGCCGGTCTTGGTCACCCAACCCTAACAAGCCTCCTTTCTATTGCGATTTGCCTTTTGAATACCGGGGTGAAGAGCTAATCGTACATCCAGAGATACTTGAAAAATGGCATGCAAATATGCCGGTACACATGATCGATGAAAATCTGGAAAACCTAAAAAAGCTCAAAGCCATCAAGCTGGATTGGGGAAGAAACTCCGGTGAGAGGTTTACCCAAATGTGCCAGATGTTTAGCCAAAGACTGGAAAATGTGGGCGTCAAGCATTTTGCGGAAGAGTACATCGGCACCCACACCAGTGACATCTATACGCAGGATGGAAGAATCCCCCAACAGATGCTTCCCTTTTTTGATTTCTACCTAAACTTTGACAACTGATTTACGAAGGCAAAAAAAATAGCCCCACTTCAGAAAAGAAATGGGGCTTCATGTTTCGCATTTAGACTCCCCTTCCCGATTCTTTCAAGGGAATGTCCGTCAAGTCTTGAATTCTAATCGGCTTGGCCTGTTCGATCGAATGCCTTGCCGCAATCCCGATCAGGCAGGACATAGCCCCGTCCCGACTTCCCGCGGATTGTCTCCAAGGGTCGGCAGCATTCGGGTCTTTGAACAGCTTGTCCTTTAGCCGGGTATCCCCACCACCGTGGCCGCCGCCGCCGTGAGGAATGGTGATGATCTCGCGCTCGCCAAAGTTCTTGGTCAAGTAAATCTCATCGGCATCTTTTTCCTCCCATGGCTGGCTTTCCTTTATCCAAGCCTCCAAGCGCCCCTTGGTTCCGTTGAATGCGATGCGATAGCCTTCATAGGGCGAATAGGTCGTAAGACTGTAGCTGACCTGTACCTTGTTTTTGTATCGGATCTGCACAGCCATCTTATCATAGATGTCTATTTCCTCCCGAAACACACAGCCGTCACGATGATAGCCATCGTACTTCTCGTTGTCGACATACAGCTTGGTTAGGTGCGCGCTTTTGGTGATATCCCAAAAAAAATCACAGTTCGACGCATGTGGACAACCACGGCAGGTGGTATGCCGAAAAGGCCCATTTTTTCCATAGAACTCCAGCTGTCCATAGGCATACACTTCCTCTGGATCTGAGTCCAGCCACCAGTTGAGCAAGTCAAAATGATGTGTAGACTTATGGACCAGCAAGGTTCCACTGTACTCCCGCTGTCCATGCCATCTCCTGAAATAATCGGCCCCATGCGAAGTATCGAGATACCAGTGGAAATCTACGGAGGTGATCGTGCCGATCTCTCCAGCGCGAAGGAGCTCAAACAACTTCTGGCGGTGAGGTGAATAGCGATAGTTAAAAGTGACGATGAGCTTCTTTCCGGATTTCTTCTCCGCATCCAAGATGGCCTGCATCTTCTTTTCGTCGGTGGTCATGGGCTTTTCCGAAATGACGTTCATTCCCGCCATAAGCCCCTTGACAATAAACTCATGATGTGTAGAATCCATGGTAGTCACGATCAAAACGTCTGGTTTTGTGTCCTGCAACATCTGATCTGTGTCCAAAAAAGTAGGGCAAGACACTCCCATAAAGGATTTGCCATACTGAAGACGACCTTCGTTCTTATCTGCTAAGCCCACAAACTCGATCTGATCCTGATACGCCCTTACGACATCCCTGCCCCACATAGACAAGCCTCGAACTCCTGTACCGACCAGCGCCAGCTTCATCTTTTCCCCAGGCCGGTCAAATAGACTCAAGGCCTCAGCAACGGGATGTACAAACATCGACCCAGCCAAAGCCCCTCCCGTCTTTGCTATAAAATCCCTTCTAGATTGCAACGTCTTACTATTCATAGTCTTTCGGTTAATGGGTTTAGGAATCAAGATAAACATTTGAAGAAAAATCGCTGGCAAAAATGGAGGTGAAATGATTTTTCCCTAGAGAATTAGCCTTTCTCCCTATCAATTGGACTTTTCCGCTATTTTTAACAATTGAAGCCAAACCTATGGAGCGAACCTTGTCTTTTCGGGGACTTTTCCGGATCAGCAGACCGATCAACCTCCTTTTGGTGGCATTCACTCAGTTGATGGCCGCCCATTTTCTGATCCGAACAAGCGCCGCGGGACTCCCAGTCCTCCAAGACTACCGACTCTATCTCCTGGTCCTCTCTACCGTAATCATCACTGCCGCAGGCTATATGATCAACGATTACTACGACGTCAAGATCGATTACGTCAACCGCCCCGAGGAAGTCGTGGTCGGCAAGGGCATCAAACGGAGGATGGTACTATTTCTCCACTCCATCTTCAACTTCAGTGCGATCGGCCTGGGATGGCTTGTTGCGGCGCGAGTAGCAGCTGTCGATTTTCTGGCTTGCTTCCTTCTTTGGATTTATAGCAACCGCCTAAAAAGAGAACCATTCGTCGGCAATCTGACGGTTGCCGTTCTGACCGGCCTTTCGGTCTATCTGGTCGCATTTTACTACCAAAAGTCCGAATTGCTGGTGCTAACCTATGCGATCTTCGCTTTTTTCCTGAACCTAATTCGCGAGATCCTCAAGGACATCGAAGACAGGCCCGGAGACCGCAAGCATGGTTGCCGAACACTACCCATTGTCATTGGCTTTCGAAGAACGAAGCAAGTGATCTTCCTCATTGCCTTTGGCTTTGTCAGTTCCATTCTCGTGGTGACTTTCAAGATCAACAGTCCGGTACTCTTCGCCTACTTCGGGATTTTGGGACTCGCCTTCATCTGGTTCATGTGGAAAATCTACCAAGCCGACCGCAAGCGACACTTCACCCAATTGAGTGCAATCGCCAAAATCCTGATGCTGGTCGGAACGCTGAGTATGGCGTTTTTGTGATTTACGATTTAGGAAGTACGATTTACGACGCCTTGGCGGCACCGCCCCATTTTTCCCAACTTTGCTCCTTTCCAACCTTGGATCCCAATTTTTCAATTTTGAAATCTTTCAATTTTTTAATCCAACATCAGCAATTCCCTACCAAATCACTTACTTTCATGCAAATTTTTCAAAAATGCTGGATTCTAAGACCCTGGTAGTAAAAATCGGCTCCAACGTACTTACCCAGTCCAACGGCCTACCCGATCTGGACAGGATGAGGCATTTGGTATCCCAGATTCAAGACCTGATTACCTCAGGCAAGAAAGTAGCGCTGGTCAGCTCAGGCGCAGTTGCTTTCGGGCGACAGTCCATTACCCTACCCGGAGGTCTCAATCCGGTTTTCAAAAAACAAATCTGGGCTTCTACCGGACAGATTCGGCTGATCAACCAATACCAGGAATTGTTTGCCAGCTTGGGCCAGCCCATCGCCCAGATCCTGGTGACCAAGGAGGACTTTCGCGACCGCAAGCACTACCTCAATATGAAAAACTGCGTCGAGGCGCTCTTGCAGCAGGGAATCCTTCCTATCATCAATGAAAACGACACGGTGACCATTACGGAGTTGATGTTTACCGACAACGATGAGCTGGCTAGCCTCACCGCCGCCATGATCAATGCAGACACGCTTCTTCTATTGACGAATGTGGATGGGATATTCACCGGTAATCCCGCCGATCCAGGCTCGGAGCTGATCGAGAAAGTAGCATCTTCCATGCCCGAAGTGTCCAGCTACATCTCCGCAACCAAATCCGCCTTTGGGCGAGGGGGAATGCTGACCAAATACGCCATGGCCAAAAAGTCTGCAAGCTTGGGAATCCAAGTCCTCATTGCCAACGGCAAACGGGAAGGAGTCTTGACGGAATTCCAAAACAAAAACCTTCGATGCACTTGGTTTGAACCCAACAAGTCCAAGCACGCTGCCATCAAATGGTTGGCCCACGGAGCCCACTATTACAAAGGAGAAATCACCATTAACAAGGGGGCGAAAGAATCACTGACCTCCTCAGTGATCCGAAGTCTCCTACCCGTAGGTATTATCGAAGTCAAGGGGGATTTTTCTAAAGGCGACATTGTCCTGATCCGGGATGAGGACCACAAAAAGGTTGGTTTGGGAAGGGCGGAATATACCTCAAAACTAGCCCAAGAGCTGATGGGGCTCAAAAACCAAAAGCCACTTGTCCATTACGACTACCTCTATTTATTTGACCATGAATGAGTACCAATCCATATTTCAGGAAGTCCGAAAGTCCAGCCGAAAGCTAGCCGGAATATCGGCAGAAAAGACTTCGGCTATCCTGCGCGAACTAGCCGAGCTTGCCATTGCACAGATCCCTTACCTTTTGGGAGAGAACCAAAAGGATCTTGACCGGATGGACCAGACCAACCCGATGTATGACCGCTTGTTGCTGAGTGAAGCCAGGATAAAGGGCATCGCAGCGGAAATTCTGCAGGTGAACAATCTTCCCTCTCCACTGGGCATCAAATTGGAGGAGAAAATACTGGAAAACGGCTTGCACCTAAGCAAGGTAACTGTTCCCTTAGGCGTCATCGGCATCATTTACGAAGCCCGGCCAAACGTGACTTTCGACGTGTTCACCCTGGCTTTGAAATCGGGAAACGGACTGGTGCTGAAAGGTGGCTCCGACGCTGACTTTTCCAATCGTGCCATTCTCGAGCTGATTCATCAAGTGCTGGAGAGGCATAGCATTCCGACAAGGGCCTTCCAACTTTTACCCGCGGACAGGACTGCTACCAAAGCCTTACTCGAAGCCGTCGGTTTTGTGGACGTCATCATCCCACGAGGCTCCCAGGGACTGATTGACTTTGTGCGCCAAAATGCAAAAGTACCCGTGATCGAAACTGGAGCCGGAATAGTTCATACCTACGTGGATGAGACCGCAGATCTTCCCAAAGCCAAAGCCATCCTCCACAACTCCAAAACCCGCAGGCCAAGTGTATGCAATTCCCTGGACTGTCTGATCGTGCACGAAAGCCAACTAGGCAATCTGCAGGACTTGATCCAGCCAATGCTCAATTCCGGGGTGCAGGTATTTGCTGACGAAAAGGCCCTTGGAGTCCTTGAAAAAAATCCCCAGATCCAGCCGGCCCAGCCAGAGCATTTCGGCACGGAATTTTTGAGTTTGAAAATGTCCGTCAAGACTGTGAAAGACCTGGACGAAGCTTTGGACCACATAGCGGCTTATTCATCCCGCCATTCCGAGGCGATAGTTTCGGAAGAGCAACAGCATATTGACCGCTTTCTCCTGGAAGTCGACGCAGCAGCTGTCTACGCCAATGCCTCCACCGCCTTCACCGACGGCAACCAATTTGGACTTGGAGCCGAAATCGGCATAAGCACGCAAAAACTCCACGCACGCGGACCTATGGCCTTGCGTGAGCTGACCAGCTACAAGTGGGTGGTCAGAGGCGAAGGGCAAACCAGACAATAAGGAAACCAAGACAAATGAAAAAGACCCAAATTCTCGTTCTAAGCATCCTTTTCGCGATCCTTTCCTGCGAAACCAGAAAAGGAGAGGAGACCGAGGGCCAAACGGAAACCGCCGCATCCATTGTGCACAAACTGAGTGCATTGGAGTTTCAGGAAAAAAGTTCGCATGCGATCATCCTTGACGTCCGCACTCCCGAAGAAGTCGCTGCCGGAAAGATTGCCGGTGCGATCAGCATTGACTTTTACAGAAGTGATTTCCTGGACAAAGCAAAGGAGCTTCCTAAAGACAAGGAGATTTTCGTCTATTGTGCCGTTGGGGCTAGAAGTGCCGAAGCGGCGGAGATGTTAGTCCAAGAGGGTTTTACATCCGTCTATCATCTCGAGGGTGGAATCAGGGCTTGGACTGCAGAGGGACTTCCGGTCATACAGGAATGAAAAAATCCTTTGAGGAATTATTAACCTCAAAGGATCCCTTGGCAAATTTGGCAAGCCCCGCTTATACCACTACCCGCTTTCCTGTTTTCGCACTCTCGAGAATCGCCTCCACGATACGGATATCGCGCTTGCCTTCCTCACCAGGCACCTGCATCGGCTTACCGTTCATAATACTAAGGGCGTCGTCATCCATCTGATAGACTTGCTCCATAGGCTGCTGAAAGGGGAAGTCTATTACCCCTAGCGGGCTTTTTCCCTTATTTCCTGCATAGGCCGAAAAAGGAGCCATCTCTATCGTTCCTTTTTCGCATACGATGTTCAGGAAATTCACATTTTCCGCAAAAGATGTCTTGATCTTGCCAGTAACACCACCCGGAAACTCCAGCTCCGCCTCCACGATCTCTCCCAATCCATCCTTGTAGATCTCCGGGCGCTCGGTCCACACCTTGGCAGACTTGACGGCGACCGGTTCCATGTTTGACCCTAGTCTGGCCCCCTGAATGGAATAGACGCCCATGTCGTAGATCACGCCACCGCCCATTTCTTTCTTCTGCTTCCAATGGTCAGTCCGTCCCTCGCGGTATCCCGCAGCACAGTCTAAAGACAGTACTTTACCGAGCTTTTCGCCTTTGACTATTTCCTGAAAGGCCTTGGTATTGGGCTCATGCTGGCAGCGGTAGCCTATGGCCAGACTAACTCCGTTTTTTTTGCAGGCATCGATCATCGCTTGACAGTCGGCGGCAGTGACCGCCATGGGTTTTTCGCACCAAACCTGTTTTTTGGCGGCAGCGGCCCGCTCTACATATTCCCGATGCATAGAGGGAGGCAAGACTACATAGACCACATCGATGTCCGGGTTATCCTTGATCGAGTCAAAATTCCCATAGTTGTAGATGTTCTTGTCGGGTATGTTGAATTTGGCCTTCCAAGCCTCCGCTTTGGAGGGAGTCCCTGTGACGATTCCAGCTAAGTAGCAGTTTTTTGTGAGTTGCAGGGCTGGTGCCAGCAGATCGGTGCTGTAATATCCCAAGCCGACCAGGGCAATCCCCAGTCGATCTTTCTTGACTGGCTGTGCACTGACCAAAAGGTTGAATGGAGAGGCCAAGCCCAATCCGGCAGCAAGGCCCAGAGTCTTCAAAGAATCACGTCTTGTAATCATAATAGGCTAATTTTTGATAGGAAATTTGGCTTATAAGGAAATTGAGGACAGAAAATAGATCGATATTTCTGAAAATCAAGTTAATCGATAATCTCCCTAAATCAAAAAGTGTATTTTAGGAGTACTCTTTTCAACAACCTGCATGTAACCATGAAAAAACTACTTCTTCTTCTCTTGCTGGCGATCCCTGTGTTTTCATTCGCCCAAACCAAACCCTACTTAAGCCTCGCCGATGCGGAACGGGTAACCGCTGCTGCTGAGGCCAAAGCCAAAGCGGAAGGCTGGAACGTAGTAATCGCCATATTGGATGATGGAGGAAACCTGGTTTCCCTAAAGCGAATGGACGGCGTACAGGTTGGCTCAATCGAGGTTGCCCAGGCCAAGGCGAAAACCGCGGTTTATTTTAAGCGATCAAGCAAAATCTTTGAAGACATGATGAAGGGCGAGGGCGGCGCCAGGATAGCCACACTGCCCAATGCCACAGCGATCGAAGGAGGACTGCCCATTTTCAAAGACGG
>CAZTJM010000049.1:0-28824 GCA_964613865.1 uncultured Limnohabitans sp.
CCGGAGACAGAACTCAATCCGGTCGACTACAACACTTTTAGAATACAGTGGAACCACACGCCGGTGAGCCGGGGCACAAGCCGGTTTTCCGCCTCGGTCAACGCGGGATCGACCAGCTACTTCAATAATGTGGCCAGCCAGGTCAACTATACCAACAATGTCACGGCCGACCTCAACTCGAACATTTCCTATTCTAAGACTTTCTCCGGAACGCCCTTCTCTATGTCGGCCAACTTCCGCCACTCCCAAAGCGTGCAGACCGGAGAAGTGCGGCTCGATCTGCCCACCATCGCGGTCAACATGAACCGGCAGAGTCCTTTCAAAAACGTGAAATTCGAGCCGCTAAAAACGCTGAACGTGGCTTGGAATTTCAACATGCAAAACACGATCTCCAACCGCATCCAACAGCAGTTCGGAGTGAACAATCCCGAGATAGGCACAGGACCCGAGATCGTTGATTTTACACTGGAAAACATGAGCCTTCTCCTGAAAAACGCGAACAACGGAGCCAGAAACACCATTCCCATCTCATCCAACTTCACGCTTTTCAACTACTTCACGGGCACCGCATCCGTCAACTACAACGAACTCTGGTATCTCCAGCGGATCAACTACTATTATAATCCCACCGAAGAACGAGTGGATAGAATCGTGGAAGACGGCTTCAATCGAGTGGGATTCTACAATAGTTCATTTTCGATGAACACCAACTTCTACGGTTACTATAATTTCAAGCCTGGAAGCAAGATGCAGACCATTCGCCATCATATCGCCCCCACCTTTGCGTTCAACTATACCCCTGATTTTTCAGATCCCTCATACGGTTACTACCAGCGCGTTCAGGTGGACAGCACAGGGAGAACCCAACTTTTCTCCAGACATCAGGGATTCGTCTACAGCGGAGCTCCTTTGGGAGAATCTCGAGCACTCAGCATTGGAATCAGAAATGTACTAGAGGCCAAAATCCTAAACCTGAAGGATAGCACCACCGAAAATGCTACAAAAAAGATCCCGCTACTGGAATCCTTCAACATCAACACTGCCTATAACTTTGCGGCAGACTCCTTCAAGCTTTCCCCCTTTTCCATTTCAGCCAGAACGAGCTTTTTTGAGCGTAAGCTCTCCGTAAACCTCACCAGCAGTATTGATCCCTACGCTGTCCAAGAAACCAGTTTAGAAAGCGGTACCAGCAGTTTTCGCCGCGTCAACCAGTTTGCCTGGACAGCCGGTCAGGGCATTGGCAAGATCCGATCGGCATCCATGAATATGAACATGTCCATCAATCCGCGCAGTGGGCAAACACCCGGTGAGGTCCGGGATGAGCTGACCCAGGACTTCCTCGAGCGGGGCGGAGTGATGGACGAGTTTGCCCAAAACGAAATCAACCGGATTGTTTCCGATCCCAGCCAGTACATCGACTGGGACATCCCTTGGAATGTATCGCTGGGTTATAACCTTTCCTACTCCAAGCAGATCAACAACCAGGAAAACATCACGCAGACGATGAACGTGAGTGGGGATTTGTCCCTTTCCGAAAAATGGAAAATCAATTTTAACACCGGCTTTGACTTCCAGGCAGCGGCAATCACCCAAACCATGATAGGCATCTCACGGGATCTCCACTGCTGGCAAATGAACGTCTCCTGGGTACCCTTTGGCAAGTTCACCTCCTACAGTATAGATATCCGGGTAAAATCCAGCATCCTACAGGATCTCAAGGTGTCAAGAAGACGTTCATTCTACGACTTCTAATCGAAAGTAAGTTTTTGGATTTCGGTGCGAAACCCTTTATATCCTGGCTCGGCTTAGCGGCATAGTCATGCACCTAGGTCCACCCAAGCCGCGGCTAAGTTCTGACGACGGAATCTCCAGCACCTCCACGCCCAAGTTTCTCAGCGCACGGTTGGTATGGATGTTCCGGTTATATGAGATCACCCGCCTGGGGCCGATGGCAAATACATTAGCCCCGTCAAACCACTGCTCCCGCATCGCGTAATCAGGATTACCGTCGCCAGTGCTCAGTATTTCCAAGTGCGGAATCTCCCTCGCCAGGACAGTAAGGAGCGACTCTTTCAGTACCTCTCGCTTGATGTTTACCCTATCGCCAATGGCATCTTTCAATGTGTAAAGGGAAGTTTGGAGAACCGAGTTCATTGCATCTGGATAGGTCAACACGAGATTTTCATCCAGAACCGTAAACACCGTATCCAGGTGCATGAACTGTCGCTTCTTTGGCAAGTGAACTTCGTAAACCCGCTTGACCGATCCTTCCGCCAAGAGAGCCTTGGCGGCATGGTAGATCGCCTTCTCGTCCGTACGCTCTGAATTTCCCAAGACCACGGCCTCATGCGAAAGGATGATCACATCCCCACCCTCTATGCTAGGCGGAGAATCATGCCCGTCGATCGGGTAGATGGTCTTCACATGGTTTTTGAAGTCGGGGTGATTTTCGAAGACCGTCCTGAGCAGATCCGCTTCACGTTGTCGGCCCTCCATTTTCATGGAGGAAAAAATTATCCCCCCAGGTGTCAAGGCCATCGGGTCCCTTTGGAAATAGAGGTTTGGGCAGGGTGGGATCGCAAAGGCAAAATCATAGAGTTCGCCGGCGTTTAGCTTGGGAAGCTTCTTCTTCAGCTCGTGGATTTTCAGCCCGGCAGTCAGGATGCCCGCGCACTCCGCCGTGGAATAGCGGTCCAAAATATCTTCTGCTATGTGCGAAAGCCCAGAGCGCTTCAGGGAATCCCGCATCAGCTTCAGCAAGATCTTCCCGTCATACAAAACCCGGATCAGCAATTCCCGCAATTGATAGACCTGAGCGCCTGTAGAATCCTTGATCAACCTCGAAAAAGCGTCATGCTCCTTTTGCAGAGCCTCCAGATAAGGCACGTCCTCAAACAGCAAAAATTCCTTGTTGTAGGGAGTCAGCCTGTCGATTTCCTTTCCCGGCCTGTGCATCAAGACCGCCTTCAAGGTCCCAAACTCGGAGTTTATTCTAAGATTCATCTTTGACAAAAATTCAATTGAAAAGCTATTATATTCTGTTTACAAGAATGATCAGCATACTTCATTATACAATATTAAAAATATACACAATTTTTCTAAGGAAATAAAAAACGAATCCTACCCGTTGCTCCTAGTTGATTTATGGGCTCCGGACAAGTTGGCTTAATTTTTCCTTGATAAGGTGTAAAACAAATCGCATGAATTATACAGCCAAGCTCGAGAAGTGTCTTCTATCCCTATCTTTCCTGCTCACTCTCCTTCTTTATTCCTGTCAGTCCACCGCCCAGATTTCCAAAATCTTAAAACAAGCCGGAGGGTTGACCGGCACTCCCACGAACTCCGAGATCAGCATGGGTCTAAAGGAGGCATTGGAAAAGGGGACCGGAATCAGCACCGATCGACTCTCGCTGACAGACGGCTATCTCAAAAACCTCGACGTAAAAATCCTTTTTCCAGACGAGGCGAAGCAAGTGGAAAAAACGCTGAGGAGCCTGGGTTTGGGCTCACTCTGCGACCAAGCCATCACCAGTCTAAACCGGGCTGCGGAAGACGCCGCCAAGGAGGCCAAACCCATCTTTACCGCTGCCATCAAACAGATGACCTTCCAGGACGTGCAGAATATCCTACTCGGCGAGTCGGATGCGGCCACCCAATACTTCCAAAGAACAACGACGGACTCCCTTTCCTCCAAATTTTCCCCCATCATCGACTCCAGCCTAAAAAAGGTGAATGCCACCAAATATTGGGGAGATGTGATGGGGCGCTACAACAAGATCCCTCTCGTCAAGCCAGTGAATACCGACTTGACTGCCTACGTCACCGAAAAAGCCATTCAGGGACTTTTTGTGGAGATTGCCAAAGAGGAACTGAAAATCCGGGAAAACATCAATGCCCGAACTAGCTCTTTGTTGCAAAAAGTGTTTGGATACGCAGACAAGCAGAAAAGCCTAAAGTAGCCGAACCCTCTTCCAAACCGGCAAGGTTTCAATCAGACGCGTCTAGCGGAAAACTTTCTAAGCTATTTTCTTTGCCAGGGTCAGGCTTTGGCGTGACTATTCCCAAGTCACGTAGTTTCTCCAGTTGTGCTGCTCTTGGAAGCCCAAGACTTCGCAGATTTTACGGTTTGAAAATAAGGCCTCATGCTCGCCCAATTCCCGGGTGACAGGGACTTGCGGAAAAAACAACTCAGCCAATTGCCTGCTCGGAATCACGGCTCCATTGTGGTCATTTCCCGCGTTGAAAACCTGAAATCCCAAGCCGTCCTTTTTGAGGCAGAGATCGACGATTTGCCCCAAGTCTCTGGCGTCGATATAGCAGAAGGCGTTTCGACGCCGTACCTCCGGATGACGGAAATAGTAAGGAAAAAGCTCCGTATACTCATGGGGTTCGATCACATTGCCGATCCGGAGCGCGTATATATCCACCCCAGACCGCCTTTGAAAGCTACGGGCCGTTTGCTCATTCACCACTTTGGATAGACCATAACTATCCATCGGATTCACGTCGTATTCCTCGTCGAGGGGAAGGTAATCGGGGTCGGTTTTCCCATCGGAAAAGCAGACGCCATAGGTAGTTTCTGACGATGCGATCACAATCTTCTTGATCCCCAATTTTACGGCGGCTTCGATGACATTGTAGGTGCCTACCGTATTGACCCGAAAGGTTTCATTGTCTGGCTTGATGAGGATTCGAGGGACTGCGGCAAAATGCACTACCGCATCAAACCGGGGAACGCCCGTTCCCGGCTCCATTTCGTCAAAGCCCGCGTACATGCTCATGGCATTGAACATCTGTCCCGAATCGGTGATATCCGCGGTTAGATTGTCCACTCCTGGATGCTGCAGCGGGGTGAGATCTACGTTGAGAACTCGATGTCCTTGATCCAAAAGATATGGGATGACGTGTTTTCCGGCTTTTCCGGAGCCTCCGGTGAAAAGAATGCGCATGGTAACTTTGCTGAGGATTGGGTTGTGGGTTCAGATTTGCTTCATCAAAATACGAAGGAATCTACAAGCTCCTAGCATAGTTGCTTTCAACGGTCTATATGAAAGGCGTCAGGCTACCAATTCACTGCTCGACAGCTGGCTTTTTTGAGAGCTAAATGAACAACTTGAAATGAAAAAACCGGACTTCTCAGCCCGGCTTTAGATATGTTTAGCTTTTTATCAAAGCAACTGTACCGTCAATAAGTCTCCGTCTTTTTGGACTTTCGCTAGCTCCTTTTGGGTAAGGCCTTTCATCGCTACATCCCATTTCTTTCCGCTCAGGCCTGCTTGTCCTTTCAGCTTGGCGAGGTCAATCGGATGCTCTTTTTTCAAAAGCTCCAGCACCAGCTTTTCCTCTTCCGTCAATTCCACTGCTTTTTTCTCCGGTCTCATTTGAGGGAAGAACAACACCTCTTGAATGGTCGTGTTGTTGGTCAGTAACATCGTCAGTCGATCTATTCCTATTCCTAGCCCGGAAGTGGGCGGCATGCCATATTCCAGTGCGCGGAGGAAATCCTCATCCATTGCCATGGCCTCATCATCGCCGCGCTCGGCAAGTTTCAATTGATCCTCGAATCGCTCCCGCTGGTCGATAGGATCATTTAGCTCAGAATAGGCATTGGCGATCTCCTTTCCGTTGACAAAAAGCTCAAAGCGCTCCACCAGTCCCGGCTTGCTTCGGTGCTTTTTGGCCAATGGAGTCATCTCAATCGGATAATCGGTAATGTAAGTAGGCTGGATCAGGTTGGCCTCTACTTTCTCCCCAAAAATCTCATCCACCAGTTTGCCTTTGCCCATGGTCGCATCCACTTGGATACCCATGTTGGCGCAGACTTCGCGCAGACCTGCCTCATCCATCTCGCTTACGTCGATGCCTGCGTATTCCTTGATGGAATCGTACATGCTCAGTCTCCTATACGGACCGGCAAATTCGATTTCATTCTCTCCTACTTTGATTTTGGTTTTGCCATGGATCGTCTCGGTCACCTGCTCGATCAGCTCCTCCACCATCTCCATCATCCAGATGTAGTCTTTGTAGGCCACGTAGATCTCCATGGAGGTAAATTCCGGATTGTGGGTACGGTCCATGCCCTCATTTCGGAACATCTTCCCAAACTCGTAGACGCCGTCAAAGCCTCCCACAATCAGTCTTTTGAGATAAAGTTCGTTGGCAATCCGCAGATACAGCGGCATATCCAGCGTGTTGTGGTGGGTATGAAACGGCCTCGCCGCCGCACCGCCGTGTACCGCCTGCAGGATCGGGGTTTCCACTTCCAGCCAGCCGTGGTCATCGAAATACTTTCTCATCTGTGAGATGATCCTGGATCGGGTAACAAACGTCTTTTTCACCTCAGGATTGACCGTCAGGTCAACATAACGCTGGCGATAGCGAAGTTCGGGATCGGTAAAGCCATCAAACACATTGCCCTCCTCGTCTCTTTTCACCACAGGAAGAGGTTTCACAGACTTGGAAAGAAGCTTGATCTCAGTGACGTGGAGAGAAATCTCTCCAGTCTGAGTTGTAAAAATATATCCCCTCACCCCAACAAAATCGCCGAGGCCAAGCAGCTTCTTGAAAACGGTATTATAAAACGTCTTGTCCTCTCCGGGGCAAATGTCATCTCTCCTGACATAGATCTGAAGAATCCCAGTGGAATCCTGGATTTCGGCAAACGTGGCAGAACCCATGATTCTGCGGCTCATCAGACGACCAGCGATGGATATGTCCTTATAATCTGTCTTTCTGTTTTCGTAATTCCTGTGGATGTCTTCCGCAGTGACGTTGATGGGAAAAGACTCTGCTGGATAGGGATTGATTCCCAAAGCCATCAGTTCTTCCCGGTCTTTTCTGCGTTCAATTTCCTGTTCGCTAAGAAGTTGCATTATATTGAGTTGAGATTTGAAATTCTTTTTTTGAACGGGAGACCGAAGACGGGAGACCGAAGTACTCCGCGACTGCCTACCGCTTACTACTTACTGCTTTCCACATACTGGACACTGCCCACTGAAAACTGCTCACTGCCCATTGCTTACTGCCTTCCTTCTTTTCATTTCCCGCTTGACCAGCTCCAATTCACGGCTGCTTTGTCCTGATATGGATGTGTTTTCGGCAGCCCTCCTAGTCAGGTAGGGCATCACCTTTTCCACTGGACCATAGGGCACGTACTTGAACACTTGGTAGCCGGCTTTAGCGAGGTTAAAAGAAATGTTGTCGCTCATGCCATAGAGCTGCGAGAAAAACACCCGATCAGACTTGGGATCGATGGCGTGTAAGTTCATCAGTTCGGTCAGCTCGAGCGCACTTTTTTCATTATGTGTTGCGCAGACTAGGTAAATCCCATTTTCCACGCAAAACTTGATAGCTGTATTGTAGTCACGATCCGTTGCCGCTTTGTTCGGTTGAATCGGATCAGGATATCCCAGCCGCTTAGCTCGCTCCCTTTCCTTTTCCATGTAGGCTCCCCTCACAGGCTTTGCTCCAAGTATATACCCCTTTTCCATGGCAACATTGTGCGCATCTTTGAGACGCGCCAATGAATCATGGCGATACATCTGGTAGGTGTTATACACTACGCAACGTTCGCGGTTATACCTTTCCATCATCTCATAGGTCAGTTCGTCGATCACATCTTGAAACCAGCTTTCCTCAGCGTCCGAAAGGATCTTCAATCCTAAATCATGGGCTGCTTTGCAGAGCCTATCCACTCGCGCCTTCATCCTTTCAAAAGCCTGTGCCTCTCCTGCAAGAAGTTTCTCCCCCGCTTGGATCTTCTCCATGATGCGATAGTCACCCAAACCGGTCACTTTAAAAACCCCAAAAGGCATATAGTCGGTTTTTGCAGACTCGACCATCGTCTGGTAAATCTCCTCGCAGGTTTTGTCAAACGATTCTTCATCGCCCTTTCCCTCTACGGAGAGATCCAATATCGCCTGCACCCCAAAATTCGAGAGGTGCCTGCAGGCTTGTATACTCTCGGCGATGGTCTCACCTCCACAAAAATGCCCAAACATGGTACGCTTCATGATCCCCTTCACGGGCAGCTTAAGTTTGAAAGCCAAATTGGCCAAACCTATGCCCAAGTCTGAAATCAGGTTGTTGTTGAGGGTGGCGAAAATCAGATACATTTTTCGGAGCTCAGCATCAGTCTTGGATGCAAAGGCTACTTCTAGATTCTCAAAAGAAATTTGGGGTTTTACAGACATACCGCTGTTTTAAGGCTGCAAAGATATCAAAAAAAACAGCTTGGGCGGAGGGATTGCAGGCTGGAAACTAAGGGCAAACCTCCCAAAAACCACAAAGCCCAAGCAAGAGTCGCTCTCCAGACCCGAAAATAATTGACGATCCATCCCCATCGCTACTCCGGCCTTTCTCAACCATAATCGAGACCGCCACCAACTATCGTATCACAGAATCCCAAAAAGAAAAAAGGTAAATTCAGCAAAATAATTTTCTCATAACATCCATCATAATTTTTCCATTTTTACAGTATATTATTCTGTTTAGGAGTAAAAAGGCGCCGTTTTGGAAAATAATCAATGAAACATTGGCTTGGTTAGCAAATAGGCAATAAAGTATCTGAAAATTTAATTTTGTTTTTAAATCGCCTCCGCCTACATTTGGGGCATGTTATTCACAGCAGCCATCTATTTTACCTTCTTTTACTTTTACTTTCGAAGCCAAAATCGAATCGGAGCTGTGTATTGTCTAGCCAAAAACTAAAAGAAAATAAAACACAAAAAGCCCGGTTCGAAAGAGTCGGGCTTTTTTCATTTCAAACGCTCAGAATTATGAAGCCGCACAAACAAATCAAAGATTGGGGATTAGGACTCACTACCCCGCTGATCATCGCAGGACCTTGCTCAGCAGAGACGCCAGAGCAGATCGAGCAGATCTGCAAGGAAATGAAGGAGGAAAACATGGTACCCCAGCTTTTCAGGGCAGGTATCTGGAAGCCTAGGACAAGACCGGGATCCTTCGAGGGAGTGGGCGAGGAAGGCCTCAAATGGATGGAGATCGTGCGCCATCACCTCAACATACCCATCACGACTGAAGTGGGCAACGCTTCTCACGTGGAGATCGCGTTGAAGCATAAGGTGGACGTACTTTGGATCGGCGCAAGAACTACCGTAAACCCATTTGCGGTGCAGGAAATTGCTGAAGCACTTCGCGGAGTTGACATTCCTGTAATGGTCAAAAACCCGATGAACCCCGATTTGGAGCTTTGGATGGGCGCTTTGGAAAGAATGTACGCCGTCGGCATTGAGAAACTCGCAGCCATCCATCGAGGATTCTCTGACGCCTATGACAAACGCTTCAGAAACAAACCCAACTGGTCTATGCCTATCCACCTGAAGCGTCAGTGGACCGGCATGGAAGTCATCAACGACCCTTCCCATATCGTGGGCCGAAGAGACGGACTTCTGGAAGTGGCGCAAAGCGCGATGAATTTTGGGTTGGACGGGCTCATGATCGAGACCCACCACGATCCTGACAAGGCTTGGTCTGATGCCAAGCAGCAAGTGACTCCAGCCAGATTGAAGGAAATGATCAACTCCATCGATTTCAAGGAATCTTTGGAAGCGATGCAGCCTGACGAAAAGCTTCAGGATCTCAGAAGGGCGGTGGACCACCTAGATGACCAATTGTTGGATATCCTTCAGGAAAGATTCGCCGTGATCGACCAGATCGGCGCACACAAGCGTGAGCATCACCTCTCGGTATTTCAGTCTGACCGTTGGAAAGATGTAATGGAAAGCCGCACCCAAAAAGGCGTCGCTAAGCATCTCAGCGAGAAGTTTATGAAAGAATTGCTTTATTGCATCCACGAAGAATCCGTAAAGCGTCAGGAAAAACAGCTCCGCGAAGGAGAAGCGTTGAAGAAATAAATCTGCTCTCTTACCGGGAAAGCAGTCCCTCCTGGAGGCTGCTTTCCTTACCTTTAGCTTTTACCTATAACCCCTCAGCCCTTTGGATCCTGTCATTTTCACCTCCGAAGCGGAGCAGACGCTAGCGGAGATTTTAGCCACGTTTTCTTTTTCGAAGTTGGTCGTCCTGACCGACAGCAACACCCAAATCCATTGCCTCCCGCGGATCTCAAAAAGCCTGCCCGACCAAACGGTCCTTATCACCGTACCGGCGGGAGAAATCAACAAAAACCTGCAAACCTGCTCCCTGATATGGGAGAAGATGACCGATGCAGCACTGGATCGAAAGGCGCTCATGCTAAACCTTGGGGGAGGTGTGATCGGTGACATGGGAGGCTTCTGCGCCAGTCTTTACAAAAGGGGCATCCGGTTCATCAACATGCCCACTACCCTACTTTCCCAAGTGGACGCCAGCGTGGGAGGCAAACTCGGAATAGATTTCCAGGGACTCAAAAACCACCTCGGCGTCTTCAACCAGCCGGAAACAGTGGTGATAGGAAGGGAATTTCTCGAAACACTTCCCCATGCGGAGCTTCGTTCAGGCTATGCAGAGATCCTCAAACATGGATTGATTCGAGACAAAACCTATTTTTCCGAACTGAAATCCCAAGATTGGGAACAGCAGGATTGGGAAAAACTGATCTACCACTCGGTTGCAATCAAAAACGCGGTAGTGACCGCCGATCCCAAGGAAGCCGGACTCCGCAAAATCCTCAATTTTGGCCATACCATCGGCCATGCCTTTGAATCCTATTTTCTTGACACTTCAAATCACCTCCTCCATGGCGAAGCCATTGCTTTGGGGATGATTTGCGAAGGATTTCTATCCTTCCAAAAAGTCGGATTCAGCTACGAGGAACTGGATCAACTGACCAAAACGATGCTCCAGATCTATGGCAAGGTCGAATTTTCAAAAAACGAACTTGACCCCATCCTAGACCTCTGCCTGCAGGATAAGAAGAATGAAGGCAGCACCCTCATGTTTTCCCTGCTCAATTCCATCGGAGACTGCACTTACAATATTCCCGTTAGTCGGGAGGAAATACGTGAGGCTATTCTCCAATATCACAACCTGTAAACGGCCACAGCTTTGACTACTCAAACCATGACTCTACTTCGCCTCAGCCAAAAAAGCGATTTTAATCCCAGCAGAATACCGCTTCCGTCGTCCAAAAGCGAATCCAACCGCGCTTTGGTAATCGATGCATTGACGGAGGGGGAAAACACCCTCAGCAATCTCGCCGAAGCCCGGGATACGCAGACGATGATCCGACTGCTCAAGAGCAGTCCGCCTGTCCTTGACGTGCTGGATGCAGGGACCACCATGCGTTTTTTGACGGCATTTGCCACGGTGACCAATCAGAAGAAAGTCATGACTGGCACGGCACGCATGTGTGAACGTCCGATAGGCATCCTAGTCGATGCCCTGAGATCCATAGGCGCTGAGATCCACTACCTCAATGCGGAAGGCTATCCTCCCTTAGCTATACACGGACTGCCTGAGCAAAAATCCGATAAAGTAAAAATCCGCGGTGATGTGTCCAGCCAGTATATTTCGGCCATGCTGATGATCGCGCCTGTTTTGCCTCAAGGTTTGGAAATCGAGCTGGAAGGAAAGGTTGGAAGCCGCACCTACATCGAAATGACGCTGGAGCTGATGGCTCAGTTTGGAATCGAATACACTTGGGAGGACAACAAAATCAAAGTCGCCCACCAAGCCTATCAGCCCACCACTTTTGCGGTGGAAAGCGACTGGTCAGGCGCTAGCTATTGGTTTAGCCTTTTGGCGTGTGCAGACTCGGGAGCCTTGTTTTTGGAAGGCCTGAAAGAAAATAGCCTTCAGGGAGACTCGGCCATTGTGGACATCATGGAGTTTCTCGGGATCAAATCCACCTTTGAAAAGGGTGGAGTATTGCTGAAAAAACAGGCCGTAAAAGGCCTTAAAAAATGGGATTTCTCGCACTGCCCAGACTTGGCCCAGACGGTTGCCGTCACCTGTGCGATCCTCGGACAGGATGCCGTTTTCACAGGTTTGGAAAGTCTCAAAATAAAAGAAACAGACCGGATCTACGCCCTACAGCAGGAGCTTGTCAAGTTCAATGCCGAATTGCGGGAAATCGAGCCGGAAGTATTTCAGGTAATCCCTTCAGTCACCATGCCTTCCAAAGTACAGATCCACACCTACGACGACCACCGTATGGCCATGGCATTCATGCCGCTGCTGACCAAAACGGAAGTCATCATCGAAGACCCCGAAGTCGTCAACAAATCCTATCCGAGCTTTTGGAAGCACTGCGAACTGATCGGGATATCTACCGAAAAACTGGAAACCGCATGAGCCTGAAGATTGCTATTCAGGGTGTCCCTGGCTCCTTCCACCACCAGGTAGCGTTGAAAAACTTTGGCGAAGACTGCGAAATCCTGCCCTTCAACACCTTTGAGCCTGTTGCCAAGACCGTCTCCACCGGAGAGGCTGATTTCGGAGTCATGGCCATTGAAAACTCCATCGCCGGAGCCATCTTGCCCAACTATGATCTGATCGACCGATACGGGCTCTTTATCCGAGACGAATACTATCTGCCGATCGCCCACCAGCTGATGGCTTTGCCGGGGCAGACTATAAAGGATATCACCGAAGTCCGCTCCCATCCCATGGCGCTGCTGCAGTGCAAGGCTTTCTTTGCGAAGCACCCCCACATCAAACAATATGATGATGTCGACACCGCCCTCGTGGCGCAACGAATCGCCGAAGACCAGCTTAAGGGCACAGCGGCTATTGCCAGCGTAATCGCGGCGGAAATCTATGGATTGGAGATCGTAGCGCCAGATATCCAGACGGTGAAGGAAAACTACACCCGGTTCATCATCCTGCAAAAGGAAAAAGTCCAAACCAAAATCCTCCCCAATAAGGCCTCTTTCAAAGTCACCATCAAAAACCAAGCAGGCGGCCTCGCCAAGCTGCTCACAATGCTGGCAGACAAAAACCTGAATCTGAGCAAGATCCAATCCATCCCCGTGATCGAGAAACCTTGGGAATACGCCTTTTTTATCGATGCGGAATTCCGAGATTACAACCAGTTCCGCGAAGCGATGGATTTGGTTGCAAGCGATTTTGGGGATTTGAAAATATTCGGCGAATACACCAGCAGAAAGCAATGAAAGGGTTTGCAAAAAGAATCAACACCGTAGCCGAATACTACTTCTCCGCCAAGCTGCGCGAAGTGGGTCAGATGGTCGCCGAGGGAAAACCCGTGATCAACCTTGGTATAGGAAGCCCAGACCTGGCTCCAGACAAAACGGTGGTGGAAGCGCTGAAAAACACTGCCCAAAATCCCCACGCCCACGGTTACCAAAGCTATCAGGGTGTCCCTGAGCTCAGAGCTTCAATTGCCGGATTTTACTCCCGGGAATATGGGGTCGATCTGAATCCCAACAAGGAGATCCTGCCACTGATGGGTTCAAAAGAAGGGATACTCCATATCAGCATGGCCTTTCTGAATCCGGGCGATCAGGTTTTGGTACCCAATCCTGGCTATCCGACTTACACGTCGGTGACCCATCTTTTGGAAGCGGAGCCAGTATTTTACGGGATAGATCTGGAGAAAAAAGGTCGGCCAAATCTCGAGGAGCTGGAGAAACAGGACCTCAGCCGCGTGAAACTCATGTGGATCAACTATCCTCATATGCCGACTGGAGCTCCTGGCTCAAAGGAAATTCTCGCCGAGCTTGTCGATTTTGCGAAGCGACACCAGCTCGTCCTCATTAACGACAATCCCTATAGCCAAATTCTCAACCCAGAACCCCTGAGCATTTTGGGAATACCGGGAGGTAAAGACGTGGCGCTGGAACTCAACTCGCTGAGCAAAACCTTCAATATGCCGGGATGGAGAGTAGGCATGCTATGTGGACGAGCCGACTGGGTAGAAGCGATCTTGAAAGTAAAATCCAACATGGACTCGGGCATGTTTTTGGGGTTGCAAAAAGGTGCCATTGCGGCACTCAATCTGGGTCAGAACTGGTTTTCTGACCAAAATGAAATCTACACCAATCGGCGGAAACTGATCTGGAAGCTTGCAGACAATCTTGGTTTGACTTATGATCCAAAAGCGACTGGACTTTTTGTTTGGTGCCGAATGCCCGAAGGCAAATCCGCGGAAGAGCTCGTGGATTGGCTTTTATACGCGAAAAACATCTTTATCACCCCCGGAAAAATCTTCGGCTCAGAAGGCAACGCCTACGTGCGTTTTTCACTCTGTATGCCGGAATTCAAAATTCTGGAAGCTATCAATCGAATAAAACCCTAACCTAAAATGAAAAAAATACACATTGTCGGACTTGGACTTTTGGGCGGTTCATTTGGCTTGGGTGCCAGACAAAAATTTCCTGAGATGCAGATCAGCGGCTTTGACTCCGATCCCCAAAACTTAAAAGACGCCCTGACTTTGGGTATCATCACCGAGGCCAAGGAAACTCCTGATGCGGAAACTGACTTGGTAATTTTGGCTACTCCCGCCGACACCTTGGGAGACCTCTTGCTGAAGACGCTGGACGAAGTGGGCGAAAATACGCTGGTCTTTGACCTGGGCTCTACCAAGGCCAAACTTTGCCAACTGATCGCCGAGCACCCAAAGCGCAGGCAATACCTCGCCGCCCACCCGATTGCCGGAACGGAATATTCAGGGCCAAAAGCGGCCTTTGCCGAGTTGCTGGACCGAAAGGTGATGATCGTTTGCGAATTGGAAAAGACCGACCTCCATCTCAAAGAGAAGGCCTACAAGCTGTTTGACGCTTTGAATCTGAAGCTTCGCTTCATGGATCCTGAGGAGCACGACAGACACTTGGCTTTTGTCTCCCACCTATCGCATATTTCTTCCTTTATGCTCGGGGAGACGGTTCTTCAAAAGATGGCAGACGAGAAGAACATCTTCGACATGGCGGGTTCTGGCTTCGCCTCTACGGTGCGTCTGGCCAAGTCAAGCCCTGCGATGTGGGCGCCCATCTTTACGGAAAACAAGGAAAACATCCTGAGCGCTTTGGATGGCTATATTGCCAACCTCAACAACTTCCGAAACAAAATTGCCGCATCTGACGCAAAGGGGCTGTATGAGAAAATGGCCCAAATCAACAAGATTCGGGATATTTTGGATTTGGGAAAGTGAATTGACTTGAAATTCGGCATTCAAAAAAACCACGGAACGATCCGTGGTTTTTTGTTTTCACCGGTTCTTTAGGCCATTTGATCTCTCCCGTCAAGCTCGGAAGAGTGCAACATCTAGTCAAGTAGAAGGAGTGATGGCTTCCTCCGGACGTATCAGAAAATCGAGACTCCAAAAAAAAAAAAAAAATTGACTTCCAGTCTACTAGCAGTTTGGTGTGCGAGATCAGATTGCTTTGAGTAACTTGATGGATCAAACAATGCTTGCCATGAAAAACCTACTCCTAACTTTTCTAGTCCTTTTTAGCCTACAAGCTTATTCTCAAGAATCTTGGACAGTAGTCACTCCCAAAACCGAAGCCACTCCAAGGCATGAAAACTCCTTTGTCGAGTGCGGGGGCAAGCTCTATTCCCTCGGCGGGCGTGGGGAGAGACCTGTCGAGGAATATGATCCAAAAACCAATACCTGGACTAAAGTAGCCGATGCACCTATGGAAATCAGCCACTTCCAAGCGGTCTCCTATGATGGGGAAATTTGGGTGGTGGGAGCATTGACCGGGGGCTATCCCCACGAGACGCCGATTCCAAACGCCTTGATTTTCAATCCCAAGACTAAAACCTGGCGAGAAGGCCCTAAACTTCCCGAAAATCGCCACCGAGGTTCCGCAGGTGTCTTTGTCAGGAACGACAAAATCTACATGGTATGCGGAATCCAGGATGGACACTGGGATGGGTTCGTGCCATGGTTTGACGAACTGGATCCCAAGACTGGCAAATGGACCACTCTCCCAGACGCCCCGAGAGCCCGGGATCATATCAGTGCAGCCATGGTTGGCGATCGACTTTACCTTGCTGGCGGCCGTACTTCCAATGCAAAAAACAATCGTGTGATTGACACTACCATCAAAGAAGTGGACTACTACGACTTCAAAACCGAAGCCTGGACCACCATCGACACCGGCATCCCCACCGAGCGCGCCGGCAATTCCAATCTGGGCATCGGCCATTTTCTGGTGGTGATGAACGGAGAAAGCGGCGTGCAAGTACCCGCCCATTCCGAGGTCGAAGTGCTAGATACTCGCACCAATACCTGGAGCAAGCTACCCAACCTTCTGCAAGGCAGACATGGTACAGGAGCGGCGTTTTTGGATGGTAAAATCTACGTTCAAGCCGGCTCCGCCAACCGTGGCGGCGGCCCCGAACTTAGCGAGATGGAAGTAATGGAGTGGAAGAAGTAAACGAGACAAAACTCATTCAGAAATGGTAAACCAATTTTTTAAACTGGGTTACCATTTTTTTTTGAAACAAACTTGACCTATTGAGCCCACTCACTGATCCAGTGAAACTGTCGGTCGGCCAGTGGGAAGTGTCGGTCGAGCTTTCGCAAGACCACATGTAGGGAATCCTCACCTTTGCTGCCATTTAGAATCATTCGATCAGATTCTGACAGATCCATGGCAAAATTGGCAATTCTCTGGCGAAAAGCCCTAATTTCTAATTGCTTGCCCATACTATCAGGCTGATACCCAAAATAGGCACGGCCATAGCTCATAAAAAAAATAGTGTCTCTGGCCGACATACTTCCTTCCCCATTGTAGTCAAAGACGACATCCCTCCAGCGCTCAGAATTAGCCAGACTCTCGGGTATGGTGTCGCCATTTTTTACGAAAAGTTCTACATGGTAAATCCCTGGCTCGACGGGCTGCAGCACCCGTGTACTGCTTGCTTGCCTTTCGGCAAAAGTGTTGTAACTAAAGAATACTTGGACTCCGAAGTATAAAACAAAGAACAGAAGCTTCAAGCTGACCCCAAGATTCTTCTTCCATTTCTCTGTGAAAGGCCGCTCGAATACGGAGGAGGGCAAAACTTCTTTGTTTTGTACGAAGAAAGCTAAAAGCCGCTTCCGCTCCTGCCACACCAAAAACAAGCTCAAAACCAACAAGTGACTGGATTTTATCTTCACAGGAATATCATAGCTGAAATTAAGCATGACCACATTGGCAAAAACTCCAACAGCTAAAAGAGCACCCAAGAGCGCCGTCCTTCGCCATACTAGCAGTAAAGCCACCAACACTTCAGCAACACCTGAAAAGATTTGGTATGGTCCGCCGTATCCGATAAACATCCAAGAAAAACGCATGGGGAGATAGTCTCCCAACGGTGTAGCCAGCTGACTTAGGCTGGGGAAAGTCATCTGCAAAGCAAAGACTTTCCATATCCCGTAGTTGAATGAAACAGCAGCCAACATGTAGCGCAGAATCAGACATAGCCAATAGTTCAATTCTGAATAGTGCTTTCTCTTCCGATCCAGCAGTGTCCACACAAAAGCACCACCTACCGCCAAGATCCCATAGGTGAATACCAAAGCCCAATCAAAGCTGGTATCCCCACTTCCTCCGCCGTTCATATTGAGCTCTGGACGGATGTGAAACAGATGGCTATTGAGAAAAGACACTAGGGGTGCTAGCGGATAGACAAAAAGGGAAGCGAAGGGATTGAAAAAGAGGAGAAAATAGATAAAAGCGATCCGAAAAGAAATGCGGCTGAACGTTGACCAAGCAGGGGCTTCTTGCTGCATGAGGAAAAGATGTTTTGAAGGGAAAAACTAAAAATGAAAAAGTTTTGGAATATTTCCCAGATAAAATGCAGCGGAGACCTACTGCCACTCCGAAAAGCGTCGGCGAAGTTCCGAAGTCCCACATCTGCTACATACGGGCCGAATACCCCGCAGCCTAAAATCTCGAGGTTTCTAAAATGCCAAGAAAGAGAAGATACCAGCAGTGTAAATTATTGATTAAATTCATTGAAAATATGCCGTAAAATGGAACAACCGACTACAGAGAAGGGGAAAGACAAGGAAAAGACACAGCGGGAAAGGCAGACTTACTATCGCGTCGCCTTCAAAAACAACTGTAGCCTCCTCCAGATTGCCGACAACAAGGCAAACATCATCATTACGATCAACTCCCTTGGCATCTCCTCTACCGTAGCATTTCTTGGCTATGGATCCGCAGCGGGCATCATCGAGATTGACTCATTTCGGACTATTGGCCCGATCCTACTCTTTCTCCTGACTCTGCTAGCCTCCGCTTTGTTGGCGGTACAAGCCGCAAAGCCCTCAATCATCGGTAGCGAAAAGACTGGCAAAAAGGCAAAGTCCAACATGCTTTTTTTCGGGGACAGCGCCAAGCTATCACTGGAAGAATATCTGGCCGAAACCCGGAATGTGCTTGGGGAAAAGGGCGCCATCATTGATCAAATGTCCATCTCGCTGTACTACCAGGGGAAAATCCTCGACCGAAAATACAAGCTGATCCGCCGTGCCTACGAGGTCTTTGTGTTGGCACTTGCAGTTGGGATCATGATTTTCTTCGGCTTTTTGGTGAATTGAGAACGGTTCGAAAACCCAGTCTGACACTGGCAGCGGCGCCAACATCTTTTGCGAAAAAGCCCCTTGTCCAAACAAATCCAATGTCCGGCTCTAAATCCCGCCAATTTCCACTAATCCATTCCTTGGAATTTTCGTTTTAGATTGCATATTTGGCAGTCACCCCTTTCGCTTAATCTCATTCACCCTGATGTTATCCCTTTTCTTGGTCCTATGGACAAGCTTGCAGACGCCCCAGTCCTTCCCAGACAGTATCAGAAATGCAATCAACTTTGCGGAAAGCGACTCTATAAAGGCAGCGCTATACTACGATTTGGCCAAGCACTACTACGGTTTTGAGCAGGATACTGCAATCCTCTACGCCCAAAATGCCATCGACTTGGCTGAGAGTCTCGGACTTAAAAAGCTCCAGGCTAGCTCGCTCAACATCATGGGGGTGGCGCTGTTGATCAGCTCCGAATATGAACGGGCTTTGACCTCCCACCTCGAAGCCCTCAAAATCCGGGAAACGCTCCGCGACTCCACGGGTATACTGGAGTCAAACCTCAACATCGGGAATGTCTACTACCGCAATGGGGAAATGGGCAAGGCTGCCGAAATGTATGAGAAAGCTCTGGTCTATGGGCTCGCCACCAAAAACCTGCGCGGTCAGTCCATGATCTACAATAATCTCGGCAACTACCACAAGGACCGATGGTCCCAAAACCAAAGCAAGGAAGACTTTGATCAGGCTGTGGAATACCTGCAGCAATCTCTAAAAATCAAAGAAGAACTCAAGGACAACAATGGATTGGTAAAGACCCTTACCCAACTTTCTGAATTGAGTATTGACGACCCAAAAAAGGCTAGGGACTATCTGGAACGGGCACTTTCCATCGCCGAAGCCAACCAGGATATCGAAAACAAGATCTCAGTACTCCATGAGCTTGCCAGCTACCACTTGAAGTCAAAAAATTTCGAAATAGCGAAAGAGAATGCTCTAAAAGCCTATCGAATAGCCAAGGACGCCGGTTCGCATTTTTACGTTTCCACCTCTGCCGAATACCTCACCGAAGCAGCCCTGGGCCAAAACGACTACCAAGCCGCCTACGAATACCTGCTGATAAAAAATGAGGCTGACCGCGCGGTGTTCAACGACAACCGACAAAAAATCCGAGAAGAACTCCTCATACAATATGAAAGCGAAAAAAAAGAACTGGAAAACCAGAGGCTCATACAGGAGCAGGAATACTTGGACCTGACGATCCAGCGTAGAAACGAACTACTGCTCGGTACAGCGATCCTTTTTTTGGTACTCGCTGTCCTATACTGGCTCCAGAGAAAAAACCACAAAAAACTCCAAGTCGCCCATAACCTGCTCGCAGAGGCCCACCAGTTATCCGTCAATCAAACCGCTCGAATCCAAGAGCAAGCGGACCACCTCAATGCGGCAAACCTCGAACTCAGCAAAGCCAACAAGTTTAGGGATAAGATTTTCTCGGTGATTTCACACGATCTAAGGGCGCCGTTTTCATCCCTGCACAGCATCATTCAGCTTTGGGACAAAAAGATCCTTTCCGAGGAAGAGCTTTTCGAAGTCATGCCCCTAATCGCCAAAGAAACCAACTCCCTCTCCCTCATGCTCAATAACCTCCTGATCTGGTCTAAGTCCCAGTTGGGATCGGAAGAGGTCAGGTTCAGTAGCTTTGATATCTCCGACTTAGTGGCTGAAAATACCGATTTGCTGCTCACTCAGCTCACGCAAAAAAAACAGAAACTGACAATCGAACCCACGCCGGAGACCAAAGTTACCTCCGATAGGGAGCGCCTAAGTTTTATCTTCAGGAACATACTGATGAACGCGATCAAATTCACCCCGCCGGAAGGAAGCATCAAAATCGACTACCCCAGCTCTGGAGAAATCAGGATTCAGGACACCGGTCAGGGCATGTCTCCCGAGATGCTTTCCAAGCTCTTTACCGACCGGGTAGCCTCCCAAAAAGGCACGGAGGGCGAAGCCGGAACGGGAATCGGCCTAATGCTTTGCCGGGAATTTGCCGAAAGCATTGGGGCAAAAATCCAGGCCGAAAGTAAAATCGGACAAGGAACCACTTTCACGATCATCCTGAACTAGGATCATTCACCTCATTAAGGGACTGGTTCCCCAAGCCTTTGTTCAGGATTTACAACAAAAAAACCCGGAAATCCGGGCTTTTTGTCTGGGCTAATCTTACTCTCAGTAGGTGTATTTCACGAATACTCTTTTGGTGAGCGACTGCTCATCGGTCTCGATCAGCATATCCGCCGACTCAGCCATTGCAACCTTTGCATTGTACATCGGCACAGGGCGGAAATTTTGCTCCAAGGTCACATTGAATACCCGAAGGCCCTTCAGATTCAGCGTGCTGCCGATCAGGTTGGCTCTGGCTTCTGCATCTTTCAGCGCCTCTGTCAACAGCGTATTCTCCAAAGATTTGCGAGTTGCTTCAGAGATGCCAAAGCTCAGGTTATAGCTCATATCACCGGCCCCTTGGATAGCGTCCGCGATTTTGTGCAGATCCTCGTTGGTGGCGGAAGTCACAATCCTCAAGCTCTGACGGGCTACATAGCCACTGTCCTTTTGGGACCCAGAGCGATAGATGCGGTTGACGTCGACCGCATAGTTGTCAGCGACTAGCTTATAGTCTTTGATGCGTCCCTTTTTCAAAGCGTCAGAGAGATTTTGAGTCTTTTTGTTTAGGACGTTTACCGCATCGTTGACCTTCATGGCCTTTTCTTCGAGAGAAATCATAAATATCGCTTCATCCGGAGCGGTTTTCCGTTCCGCATAGCCTTCCACTTCGATCAGGGGAATTTGTTGTGTCTGCTGCGCAAAAATCGATGTCGCCATCACCATGGCCAGCGAGAAAATCAGGAATCGTTTCATTGTGATCTCAGTTTGGTTTATACTAGTTTTTAGTCAAAAGACGCACCAGAAATCTTGATGCTACACCGGTAGATTATTTCCGGTAGGGAATTTAGAAAAATTAAGAAGGCTAAAGGGTAAGGTCTTACCGGAAATCCGAGAGGTTACAGAAGACCTCACATCCTAGAATACCAGCAATCCATGCTCACGCAGGATCTCCCATACCTCCGATTCGAGCAGTTCCTGGAAGTCTCCCAGATCTGCCTCATATTTTTCCCGAACTGGCTTTAGCGTATTCAGACTTTGCTCGAAACTGACTCTCCCCAAGAGCCAAACGATCCACTCAGCCAACTCCAGAGGAAGTTCAATGGCGAAATCCTCCTTTTTTCCAGAGAAAACCAATTCGCAAAATCCATCCCCGGAATCGATCAAGTCAGGCTGAGCACCGATCCATACGATACGGTTTTGGTCTCTGCAGGCTTGGGGAGGTGCGGACTGAATCTGTTTTTCGATGTATTTTTTGGGGATGGAGGTAGGAGGCACTTTTACCTCAAACCAGTTTTTCAGCGGAATATCAAAGCCAACTCCGTGCATGTAATTGAAGAGTGACTTTCGGAGACCTTCGGAAAAAACCGCATGATCCACTCCTGTTGGATCTACATAGTCCAATTCGTTATTTGCAAAATCGCCCTCAAAAGAGCTACTTTTCTTCACGCTAAATGCCGCAGGATCCATTCCCACCGGGCTGTGGGCCGTCATCGCAAATCGATGCCAAAAACCGGACTGTAGCACACCAGCCTCAAAAAGCTGTCGCACCATTTCCATGGAATCGACCGTCTCCTGTGCAGTCTGCGTGGGGTAGCCATACATCAGGTAAGCGTGCACCATTATGCCCGCTTGGGTAAAATGGTTGGTAACCTGTGCCACTTGAGCCACGGTCACCCCTTTTTTGATCAGCGCCAACAGTCGATCTGAAGCCACTTCCAATCCTCCCGAAACGGCGATGCATCCGGATGCGCGAAGTAGACGACAGAGGTCTGCCGTGAAGCTGCTTTCGAAGCGAATATTTGTCCACCAAACTACCACCAAACCTCGCCTAAGAATTTCAATTGCCAAATCCCGCATCAAAGCTGGAGGCGCCGCCTCATCCACAAAGTGAAATCCATTGGTGCCCGTTTGCGCCATGATCTCCTCGATCCGATCACAGAGAATCACCGCATTGATGGGTTCGTAACGGCCGATGTAATCCAGTGAAATGTCGCAAAAAGTACATTTTCCCCAGTAGCATCCGTGGGCGAGAGTTAGCTTGTTCCATCTCCCATCACTCCAAAGCCTATGCATGGGATTGGCCACTTCTATCACAGAGAGATAGTCACTGAGCTTAAGGTCGCTGTAGTCCGGCGTTCCCACCTCACGTTGGGGGTAGTCCTTTCGAGTAGCCCCATTGAGGTATTTCACTTTCCCGTCGAGCCTGGCAAAGGTTCTCTTCAGCTCGGCGGCCGGAATTTTCCCATCCAGATACTCTAGCAGCATAGAAATGGGAGCCTCACCATCGTCAAGTGTGATAAAGTCCAAGTAGTCAAAGACTCTCGGATCTCTCAGCGAGCGAAGCTCGGTGTTCGGATATCCTCCACCCATCCAGACTTTGATTGTGGGATGGTTTTGTTTGAGGTATTGGCCGCACTTGAGCGCCCCATAGAGATTGCCTGGAAACGGGACCGAAAAAGCGACCGACTCCGGCTGCCAGGCTTGGATTTTCTCTTCCAAAAGCTCCAACATCATGGCGTCAATCAAGCTAAGAGGCTGCTTCATCGCCCCATCCATCTCGTCAAAACTAAGCGCCGACATCCCCAACCGCTCCGCATAGCGGCTAAAACCAAAGTGCGGATCCACGGCCTCTGTAATCAAGTCGCCAATATCCTCCAGATAAAGTGTCGCTAGATAGCGGGCCTTGTCCCTGACCCCGAGAGAGCCAAAAGCCCATTCCATGTCGTCCATCTGCTCAAATCGCCCAGCTTCAGGCAAAAAGTCGCCCTCGGCGATGCGGTACGCAAGCGTGGGATTTTTGTCCTGCAAAAAACCAATCACGGTGTCTATCGTCTGAAGGTAAGCTCCCTTCATTCGCAGAATCCGAGCTGAATTGTCAGAAAGCTCGCCATCAGTCGATGCCGCTAGCTCAAAAACACACCCCAGTCCCTCTTTGGAGAAAAGCTTCAGAATCACCTCGATCCCCAAATCCGCCTGCCGAGAGGAAATCTGAAGCGTATTGAGAAAACCTTTCAGATAAGCCGTAGCCGGATAGGGCGTATTGAGCTGGGTAAACGGTGGCGTGATGAAAAGGACTTTGGTGGACAAGGGAAGGAAAGTTGGAATGGGCCAAAGGTCGGAAAGAATGGGGATTTTTTCATGGCCGAGTTTCACCACCACTTTTCTGGTTAGAATCCGAAAGTCCAATTTGAAGCGCCCTGACGTCGGGCTTTTTCCTTTTTTGGACTCCTTGGCCAAAAAATGCGATCTTTGCCCATCAATCGCTTCCCATGGACAACAACGACATCCTCCGAACCCTCCGCTATACGTTTGATTTCAACGACTTTGTGATGATGGACATTTTTGGAAAGGGAGGACGCTCTGCCACCCGTGAGGAGGTCAGCAACTGGCTCAAGCGCGAGGAAGACGAGGAGTTCAAAGCGATCTATGACAAAGATCTGGCGGCCTTTCTCAACGGACTGGTCATCCTGAAGCGTGGCCCAAAAGGCGATGAAACACCGAAGGCGGAAAAATCCCTTGACAACAACATGATCCTGAGAAAGCTGAAAATCGCACTCAACATGAAGGACGAGGACATGCTGGAAGTCTTCGGATTCAGGGGCTTCCGACTGAGCAAGCATGAGCTCAGCGCTTTTTTTCGCAATCCCAGCCAGCCCCAGTACCGGCAGTGCAAAGATCAGGTGCTTCGCAACTTCCTCCACGGCCTTCAGCTGAAGTACAGAGTTGAGTCTTGATTAGTGGCGTGACGGCACTTTAGGAGCACTGGACAATTATTGTAATCGGACTAACCCGAGCATTATTTGTGCTCAATTTTTCCCTTTTCCCAAATTCGAAAAGTCAATTTCATATTCCCGGCGTCGAAAACCACCGACTCTGCAAACTTTTGGCCTTGACGTTTTTCGACCTTCCCTCTTTCCAACCGTTCCACCCAATTTTTCCAATCTTTTGATTCTTTTGAATAACTTATTACCACTAACCAAACCATAAGCCCATGGATAAACTACGAAAGGAAGACATCCCTCAGGAAGCCTTTGATCTGTACGACTACTATTGCCATAACAAGCTCGACCGTAGGACTTTTGTCGAAAAACTCTCCGTCTATGCCGTAGGCGGCATCACGGTCACAGCACTGATGAGTTCGATGATGCCCGACTATGTCAACACCCGAACCATAGAAGCGAATGATGAGCGCATGCAAAGCTCCGACTACGTGATGTATGATTCACCAAAAGGTGGCGGCAAAATCAAGGGATTGCTCTCTAAGCCCGCCAAAGGCGGAAAGTCACCGGGGATCGTGGTCGTCCATGAAAACCGAGGATTGAATCCATACATTGAAGATGTAGGGAGAAGGTGCGCCGTGGCTGGATTTATTTCCATCGCACCTGATGCGCTGACCCCACTGGGAGGATATCCCGGAAATGACGACGAAGGTCGCGCCATGCAATCCAAGCTGAACCGGGACTCCATACTAGAAGACTTCATCGCCGCCTACGAATACCTAAAAAAACACCCGGATTGCGACGGCAACGTGGGCGTCGTCGGCTTTTGCTTTGGTGGCTGGATCTCAAATATGATGGCTGTACGGACACCGGACCTCGGTGCAGCCGTACCCTACTATGGCGGTCAACCTCCGGTAGAGGACGTCTCGAAGATCAATGCGCCGCTGTTGATTATCTACGCCGAGTTGGATGAGCGGGTGAACTCCGGCTGGCCTGCCTACGAGGAAGCCCTCAAAGCCAGCAACAAAAAATATGAAATGATCAACTACCCGGGAGTCAATCACGGATTCCACAATAACACGACTCCACGCTATGACGAGTCTGCTGCCACCAAAGCCTGGGAAAAGACCATTGCCTTTTTTAAAGCAAATCTCAGCTGAACAAGGGGAGGCCAAAACCTCCCCTTCCTTTTAAGGTTTGAGACTATTTTTTGGGGTAATATCCAAATCCCATATCTTGGAGGCACCAAAAGCCCACCCCTACTCTCCCCCAAATTCGCATTTGCTTCTATTCTTTTAATTCCGAATATTTGGTAAGGACAATCCAAATTCGGCTAAGAAAATGAAATAAGAAAATGAAACAAATCATCCCTTTTGCTTCCTATCAGGAAGCTATTCAGGCGTTTGACAATGGAGGAAAATTCTTCAATTTCCTAAGTCACGCCAAAGACGGAGTGGTCACTCCTGCCGAATTGGGAAAAGTCGCCGGAGTGACCTTCGATCGCCAAGAGATGATACTCTACCTGACGATGGCCATTTCCCACTTGGACGAGCACTCCAAAGAGCGAATCCTTGCACATTTGGATGAGGAGCTTTTTGAACTTTATGAAAAACACAGTCCTGTCCATAGCAGTATCGCACAGCTCGCCAAAGAACCCAAAGCCGGAATCAGTACGGTCCTGACGGGAACTCCGTGCAAAATCAGTACAAGCCAGGATTTCGGCGGCATGATCATGGTTCCGGTCATCGTGGACGCTGTGACGAGCTTCACGATAGTGCCTATCGTCACCGCTTACGAAGTTTATCAGATGACTTGCGACAAAACCGGACTCAAAGCGACGGTCGCCCATCACAAAGAAAAGTCACCTTTGCCGGAGAAAAAGCTAAAGCTAGGCGGAGTACTCACCTCTCTCAGTGACCGGGAAGGCACAGAGCCGCTCAGTCAGGTCTTTTTGGAAGTCCAGTACTACGTGGAGGAAGAATAGCAGCTAGCTACCTTCTCCTTAAATTGAAAAAATTGGAGACACTCATCATCGATCAGGAGTCCTTCTCCCTTTCCCAGGGGGATTTTATCATCCGTCTGCTCGTCGCGATAGGGATAGGCGGGGTGATTGGACTCGAGCGACAGTACCACGCCATGAATGAGGAGTCCAAAAGCTTCGCAGGGATCCGCACGTTCGTCTTTCTTGTACTGCTTGGTTTTGTCGCTGCCTTGTTCAGCTTTTTGATTTCTCCTTGGGTTTACGTCGCTTTTGTACTTGGCGTAAGTATGCTTATTGGAGTTTCCTACTGGTTTACCTCCACCCGCGGAGACCATGGGGCAACAACCGAGTTCAGCTCTTTGCTTGCTTTTGTCCTAGGCTCCATGACTTTGATAGGACTGGTCGAAATCAGCCTGATGATCACGGTGCTGATTCTTCTGGTACTTTCTTCCAAGTTTCGGATTAAGGCCATCGTGGGAAAAATCACCGCCGAGGAGATGTACGACTTCATTCGGTTCGTCGTCATCGCGTTGCTGATTTTCCCTTTCCTTCCCGATCAGACCTTTGGACCCTACGATGTCTTAAATCCCAGGGAAATCGGCTGGGTAATCATCCTCACCTCCGGCCTTGGATTTGCCGGCTATATTCTCACGAAGTTTCTCGGCACCAACAAAGGTATTCTACTCGGGGGAATCGTGGGGGGCTTGGTCTCCAGCACGGCAGTGACTTGGATCTATGCTAAGAAAAGTAAGGAAAACGAAAGCCTCGCGGCGAGCTGTGCCACTGCAATCCTCGGCGCTTCCTCGATCATGTTCGTCCGCGTGTTGATTTGGACGTCCATCTTTAGCGAAACACTATTCATCAAACTCCTTCCCGCAGTGCTGGTGATTTTTGCATCTGCGATCGGAGTCACGCTTTTCATCTATTTCAAGAGACAAAGCAAAAGATCTGAAAATGCGGAAATCCCTCTCAAAAAAGCGCTGGACCTGAAAGGCGCGCTGATTTTTGGCCTGATTTACACGGTGATATTGCTCATGGTGAGCTACGCCAACGAAAATCTCGGAACCAGCGGCACCATCATTTCCAGTGCGATCGCCGGATTTTCCGACATCGACGCCATCACCATTTCTATATCCAAGCTCGCCGGAAACTCCATCGATCTCAGGATCGCCTCGCTCGCCGTCTTGATCGCCTCCATCTCCAACACCCTGGTCAAGATGGGAATCGGTATCTATGCAGGAAGTCCTGGCTTGCGAAAAAACCTGCTCATCGGCTACGGCACCGTGTTTCTGGTGGCCTTGGTAGTTCTGACTTTCTTTATCTGACGAAATCCATTGCACATGGCCCTACGCCCCCTTTATCTTTTTTTGGCACTTTCCTCCTTTCTCTTTTCCTGCGAAAAAAAGAAACAGGAGCCTGGCAGCCCAACCTCTGAACTCATCGCCGAATCCTTCCTCTCCTGGAATGGAGACTCTTTGCCGTCCTATCCGGAAGGCAAGCCGAAAATCTCCATCGTCAAGGTGACGATTCCCCCGCAATCCGAACTTCCCAAACACTACCACCCCGTGATCAACGCCGGCGTGTTGCTGAAAGGAGAATTGACCGTCGTCGATATCCGTGGAAATGTCCTGGAAATGAAAGCAGGCGATCCCATCGTCGAGGTGGTCAACACAGTTCACTATGGAGTAAACAAGGGAAATGAACCGGCGGAAATCCTGGTATTCTATGCCGGGGAAGCCAACAAGGAAATCGTGGTGAAGGAACCGATTTAGAAATGAAAGAAAGAAACCCGAAAACAAAAGGAATCCGACTGATAGGGAAAAATAACTATGGCCAATATCTGAGATCCCAGTTCATAAGTTTCTTTTCAACGTCGAAAAACTATCCTCTAATTGGGTTGTGTATTCTTTCCTTTGGACTCTATTGGCACAAACACGGCTTAAACTCAACACTTAGAGGGTTCATGGTTTTGGCAAATGGACTGACCGTCATGGCTTTATTGACAGAAGTCTTAGCAACTTTCTCTAATAGGGAATTGAAGCGAAACAGACTAGCAACCTACGTTTTGACAATTGCAACAATAACTACAATCAATTGGATATCGAATGACAAGATGGCCCTCTATTGGTCATTCGCGAGCGGTCTTATATTTACGGTTCCGGCTTTAATCTTTTTATTAGTTAAGAGAATAAAAATTTGGAAAAACTTATAAAACTTCAATCAAACCTATAGACCTCGACAATATGCCCTTACACAAAACCACCTTCCAATTTATCAGCGAGCCGTCTGATGTCAATTTTGGAGGGAAAGTACACGGTGGATCCGTGATGAAGTGGATAGACCAAGCCGCCTACACCTGCGCCCGCACTTGGGCGGAGACCTACTGCGTTACCGTCTATGTCGGCGGCATCCGCTTCTACAAACCGATCAACATAGGCGAGCTCATCAAGATCGATTGCCAAGTAGGGTCTGCTTAGGAAATAAAAAAGTAGCTGGTTTAGGAAGTTGAGCTGGA
>CAZTJM010000050.1:0-28787 GCA_964613865.1 uncultured Limnohabitans sp.
TTAAATATCAATCTATTACTAGATTTTCACCAACTATTTTTGACCATTAGATCAATCCCTTGCAGCGTTTTTTGTTTTCCGCTGTTTGATATCTGTAACGTAGAAGGACCTTGCCTGTGATTAAGGCATCGGGCTGATTTCTGAAAACTCCAACAGAAAGCTGCTTTCCAAAAACCTGACTTTCCCAGGGAAGTTGGCCCCTAAACTCAACTCCTGCCATTCCCTTTCGGGATAGATTTTTTCTTGTTTGGATGGGGAAGTGTAAACAACCACCGGGATTTTCGCATCTCCCAGATCTTTGTTGAGACGAAAAAAGAGGGTAGCGTTTCCGTCCTGATTTTTCACATAAAACTCCAGCACAGGCAATTTTTTTTCTGTCAGATATTCCTGAAAAAGCAGGCTCAAATCCTGCCCCGTCCGCTTGCTGAGCAGTTGCTCGAGGTCTTGGGAGGTGATGCTTTGGTGGCGGAAAGTGGATTGAAGTTCCCGTAGATAGGGAAACCAAACTTCATCTCCGGCGAGTTTGCGAAGCGCATCCAGAAACAAAGCTCCCTTGGTGTACATGTCCCCGATGTCGTAGTGGACGTGGTTAAGCCCAAAGGTTCCTATCAAAGGCGATTTATGCTTCATCTCCGTTCGCATCGAGTTGAGATAGATTTGGCTTGATTCATAGCCATAGCGGTCTTCCAAGAAAAGCGATTCGGCGTAGGTCGCAAAGCCCTCGTGGATCCACAGCTCGGCATTGTCGGTACAGCTGAGACTGTTGCCCCACCACTCGTGCGCAAATTCATGGAGCAGGAGCTGGGCGGGAATCCAGCCCTTGGCGAAGTTTTCATCGGTAAATTCATTCCAGTCCCGTTCTTCTTCGGTAAAAAACTCTGCTCCCAACGCCACCGCACTCTGGTGCTCCATGGCGTGTGGGGCATCCACGAAACGGATGCCGTCACGGGGAAAAGGGTAGGGGCCGAAATACTTCTCGAAGGAATCGAGGACAGGCTGGACTTGTTCCTTTTTCTTTTTTCCAATTGCGATATGATCTTCCAGCAAATCCATTTCAAAGGCAATTTGTCCTTCGACTCCCATGAGCTTGTCGGCCAATGCTTCGTATTTCCCCAGATAAAGGATCAGGTTGTAGTTGTTGATCGGATAGCTGACAGCCCAGGAGGTACGTGATTTTCCATTCCCCAGTTCCTTGTCCTCGACCTTCCGGCCATTGGCGATGGATACGAGATCAGCCGGATGCGTGATGCTGATTCTTGCCGAGTCGGGCTCGTCGGACAGATGCTCTTTAGTTGGCCACCAGCCGCTCGCCCCATATCCCTGGCAAATCGCCTGGATCCAAGGATGATCGTTTTCGTCTCTTGTCCAAAGAAAGGAAGCGTACATGGGAATATTTGGATCGTAGTCCAAGGGCCTTCCGCGGAAAAACACCTGAATCTCTTCGATGGAACCTCTTGAAAGATTGCCGGGAAACTGCACGGTTACCGCGTCATATTCCCGTGAAAAGTCCAAGGCTTTCGACCGATACAGGATGCTGTCGATCTGCATCTTGGAGTAAAGGTCGATCTGGATTTTGTCGGTATTTTCGATGACTTTGAATCGGATCAGACTGCTTCCCGCAATGATTTCTTCCTCCGGAAAGACCTCCACATCCAAGTGATAAAAGCCGACATCATAGGAGGTTCTCAATGGGGTTAGCGCTCCTTTCAGCGTGTCGAGCCGGCTGAACTCGTAGGGTTTTTGGTCGGGAGAGATGGCTTTGAATCCGTACACTTCTTTGGTTTCTACCCCTCTGGATTCGTCGAAAGCCTGCCAAAACTCCGGCGAGTAGTTTTCCTGGAAAAAGGTGTTTGCCTTGCCGATGTCATTGGAAAGAATAGGTTTGGAATAGCCCGCTGGAACGGAGGACTCGCTTTCAGCCTTGAAATGGAGGCTATGAACCAAGGGAGCATGATCCAAACCGCGCGGCTTGCTTGATATTTCGAAGATCTTACTCGAGTTGATTTCATCCAAGATCCATTTGTCTCCATCGAGTTTAAACTGAATCACTTCCCTCCATTCTCCAGTCTTGTAATGAAACTTGTAGAGGTTGGATACCATTATAAAAGCGGCTTGGGACTTGAGTTTTTCAAATGCTTTTTCGGTGGAGATAAAGTCGATCTTCACGTAGGCAAGTGTCTCTACATCCAGGTAGAGGTGCCCAGTCCAGATTGCGTATTTATGCTTTCTTTTTGGTTCCAGTGAAATCTTGTAGGTTGGTCTTCCCTCGAGTGAGACCCGGTCTTCCAATTCAAAATGGTAGTTTGAGATGAACATTTCCCGCTGCACGCTGGAGGTAAAGTCTCTGGCTACATCGCGGTTGAAAAGCTGGTAAGTATTGTTTTCGTAGGGAGTCATGATATGTACTTTCCAGTCGTCATATTCCGTAGGCTTGGTACGCACCTGCCTCACATGGATGGAATCGCCCACTTGATCCCATTCTTCGTCGTGCAGCACATAGGGAAACTGGATGATGTCGATAAAAGCCTCTGTATACCTCAGGATTTTGTTGTCCAGCAGGGCGCTGTTTTTATAGTAGCCTTGGATGAAAGCACTGTCAGTGCCGTAATTTTTGGGGATGTTGGCGGCAGCTGCCCGTAGCAGAGCAACGGGATCTTCGGGGCGAATTTCTACCATCTCTAGATCAAGCAACTCTTCCTCCAAAGCGATTTCCAAAAATCCACTGCCGACCTTCCAGGTCACTTCTGCGTCTTTAAATCCCAGACAACTTACCCGCAGCTCGACCTCGCCGCTGAGGGGTTTGGAGAAACTCACTTCGAAATCCCCCTTGAGCCCGGCTATAGCACCCGTTCCTGTTTCGGGAAAGTAGATATGGGCAAAAGGCTCTACCTCTTTGGTTTTGCCATTGACCACTTTTCCTTTCAGCCGCTGGACTTGGGCCTGGAGGTCTATTGCTGACAAGGAGAACATCAATAAAGCCAGCAGAACTGATTTTATAAAATTGGGAGAAGCAAGCATGGAGCGTTGGCTTTGGTTTCCGATTCAAAAAAACGGCTTTTGGAGCCATGATGGCTGGCTTAGGGTTGGATTAGACCTCTCAAATCCCGATTTGAGAACTTTCCCGTCCTGAATTACTCCATTTTCTTCCTGGCATTGGAGTAGGATTTGGGTGTGTCGCCTTTAAATTTTTTGAAAGTCCTCTGAAAAGTGGCTGAGGAATTAAATCCGCAATCGAAGGCGATTCCCTGTAGGGTCAGCTTGCTGTTTTCCGCCTTTTCCGCCTCCCGACAAAATGCCTCTACCCGGTATGAATTCACAAAATCGTTGAAATTCACACCCCGTGATTGGTTGAGTATTTTAGACAATGTTTTAGGCGGAAGGCCTGTTTTCTCAGACAAAAGTGAAAGGTTGAGCTCTGGATTGCGGTAAAGTTGGTCTATTTCCATTGCACGTAGGATCAGGTCCATTTCGGGAGAATTTGGCTCATTCTGGGATGGTTTCTCTTTTTTCCGAATGGGTTCTACGGTAATCGAGCGCATCCTGAAATAGCCGGCAATGGCAATCCAATAGAGAAACAGCACAAGCAGCAGTTCGACAGGATAATACTCAGACCAGCTAAACGGCCAAAAATCCAAATAGGAGATGATTACCGTCGCAGGCCAAATGAGCGATAGGAGAAACTGGAATAGCAGCAGTTGCTTTGCCCATTCAAGAGCGGTTTTTCTGGATTGCAAGCTTCTTTTGTCCAAGTGGGTCGCTTGGTAGTGTTTTCGAAAATCCCAGACAGAAAGACTGAAGAAAAACAAGAAGACCAGCACACTGACCGGTTCGCTATACCAAGCATAGAATTGGCCGGCGCTCCTAAGCCAGGGCTGAAAGTTCACAAGCTCCGACTGGGTCAGGTGATAGCCGATCCAGCAAAACGTGAGGTAGGTGAATTGAAAAATGAAAGGACTGTAGCTTAACAGAACTCTTTTGCGGGAAGGGGCTGTGCCAGGATGCAAAAGCGAATATTGGTACAAATAGAAAGAAGGGCCGACCAAAAAAATAAGTACAAAAGGGAAGTAGTCAAAAATGCGGGTGTATTGCTCCAGGTTGGAGCTCCAGTTGAACGTCTCAAGACCATTGTAAACCAAGGCCAATACAGCCAGAGCGAGGAATTTTGCCCCGGGATGCTTGCTGCTTGCGAATAAGGCAATGATGAAAGTCATGCCCTGCACCGCCCCAAAAAGAATCAAAATGTTGATAAGGCTTAAGTCAAGCTCCATACAAAAAGGATTAGCCCATCGGCAAGAATTGATCGTGTGATTGCTTTCGAAATATCCTGTCTAATATAAAACAATACCGGTCAGCTTGTGATCACGTGCTGTGGGAGTTGAGAAGAGCAAGCTACCCAACAAAGCCCTTCAACTGCTGCAGCAGCTCCCGTTTGGTCAGGACACCGCCCTTTCTCCAGAGGATTTTCCCCCGCTTGAAATCGAGCATGACCCAGGTGTCGTAAAGAGGGATGACTATAAGCATGCGAAGATTCCATATGACCGTTGAAAAAAAATTATAGTCATATGAAAAGAATATAGTGGGGAATAGACCGAATAGCAAACTGCTGGCTGAGCTGGGGATGCTTGTCGACATTGAGCTTGAGCAGCTTTATTTTCCCTCCCAAGTCCTGCAACGCCTCCTCCAAAATCGGATTCATAGTCTGACATGGTCCGCACCAGTCGGCATAGAAGTCAACCAAGATCGCGTCTTGGCTTTGGCTGATGAGGTCTTTGGGGTTCTTTTTCGACATGGTTAAAAATAAAAAAACCGACTCGTTACGAGTCGGTTTTCGAGGAAGTTATTAGTGGTTATTGATTAGTTCCAGCTGGAGCTTCTGGCATCTTCAGGCCAAGCTTGGCCAATACCAGCTCGGTGAATTTGTCTTCTTCTTTGGTGTAGAGCAAAATCGGAGACTGTCCGGCAGTCTCGGCGAAGATGTGTGTGTAGTTGTTTTCGGCAGCTACAGCGTTGATCGCATTGATTACCTTGGTCTGAACCGGCTGAAGCAATTCACCTAATTTTCTTTGATAGGATACCTGGGCATCTTGTTGGTACTTTTGTACGTCCTGCTCCAATTTTCCAAGTTCCTGTTCTTTGGTCGCGCGGGCCTCGTCTGTCATGGTAGTGGCAGCCTGCTGATAGGCTTGTACTTGCCTTTGAAAATCCGCCACCTTGGTCTGGATATTGGTTTGCAGTTGGGTTTCGTAATCTTTGATATCAGCCCCGATTTGTTCCATCTCAGGCATCAGGTCCATGATAAATTCCACGCTCGTATAGCCGATTTTCACCTCTTGTGCCTGAGCTGCAAATCCTACAAATAGCAGCGCTACTGCTGATAGGATAACTTTTACTTTGTTCATTTTGTGTTTGTATTTAATTGTTTTCTTCAATTCCCAATTCTTCCAGGACAAACTCAGAGTAGTCGTGTCTTGGATCTGTATAGATTATCGCGGAGGGGCCTGCCGCCTTGTCAAACAAGACTGCCAAGTTGTTTCTTCTTGATACCCGCTCTATGGCATCGTAGATTTTGGATTGCAGGGGCTGAAGCAGTTCTGCCTGCTTCTGATAATACATCCCATCAATGCCAAAGATCCTGCTGTTAAACTCCTGCGAGGCCTTCTGCTTCGCTTTGATCTCCTCGAGCCGCTGCTGGTACATTTCTTCAGTCAGCAAGACCTCCTCTGCCTTGAGCTGAGTGGTCAGGTCCTTGACCTCCTGATCCAAACTCTGTGCCTCTTTCTTCCAATCGGTACTCAACTTGTCCAGCTCGCCCTGTACGACTTTATAGTCCGGATGCTTGTTGAGAATATATTCTGAATCGATATATCCAAACTTCTGGGCTGTCAAAGGGCCTGCTTGGAGCAGAATGAGCAGCAAAAGTACAATTTTCAGTGATTTATCCATGTGTCCGTCTTGTTTTCAGTGGCATTTGAAGTCGGGACATAGCCCCTCGTTTTTTGCATAAATTAACTAAACGAATCACTGCTTACAAGATTATCTAAATTGCTGCCCAATGGTAAAGTGGAACTGCGGACCGCTGCGTTCCAAGGAGCCAGGGATGGGGTCAAAGCCATAGCCCCAATCGACTCCCAGAAGTCCGAATGCCGGCATGAAGATCCTCGCGCCAAAGCCTGCGGACTTTTTCAGGTCGTAGGGATTGTAGTCCTTGTAAGATCCCCAGTTGTTTCCAGCCTCGGCAAAACCCAATAGGAAGATAGTGGCGGATGGGTTCGGGGATACCAAGAATCGAACCTCTGTCACAAATTTGTTGTAAACTACCCCACCGTAAGGATCAGGGTTGGCCGTTCCTCGGCTCTCTCGACCAGGTGTGATCGATTGGTTTTCGTAGCCTCTCAGACCGATGATCTCTTGGCCCAGAGCAAAGTTGTTGAACGTCATCCCGTCACCCCCCATTACAAAGCGCTCCAGTGGAATGATTCCGATTTTGTTGCCATAGGAACCGAGAAAGCCCATGTGTGCACGCGCGCTGGCTACCCACTTGCTGGAACCGAAGATGGGCGTGTAGAAGGAGGCGTCAAACATCCACTTGTGATACTCCAGCCACTTGTATTTCTCCTGGTCCGGTGACTCGTCGTTGATGTTTTTGTTCAAAGACGCATAGGGAGGAGTAAAAGCGGCGGACAACATGATGTTGGAGCCCATCCGTGGGAAGGTATTGTTGTCTATGTTGGTTCTGGCGATAGTGGTATTCCAAGTGATACTTTTTGAAGTACCGGTTGGATAGCTCAGACCAAATGAAGTCCCGAATTCGTCGAACTCATAGTTTTGGAACTGCAGGGAGTTGCTGATGCTGAAGTTGTCATCCGGCCAAGTCACACGCTTGGCAAGTCCCACCGTGACGCCAGTGATTTTAAAGTATCCAAGCTCGTTTCCAAAGTTGGCTTGGTTGTAGAAATCAACTTGGCGCTGTACCGAGTGGTTAAAGGAAAAGCTCAACGCATTGGGCTTTCTACCCCCAAACCAAGGCTCGGTAAGTGAGATGGAGTAGTTCTGGAAAGTCTTTCCGTTGGCTTGTACGCGTAGCGAGAGCTTCTGTCCATCGCCTACAGGAAGTGGATCCCACTTGCTGAAGTCCCCGATATTTCTGACTGAGAAGTTGTTGAACACCAAACCGACCGTGCCTACAAAGCCATAGAAACCGCCCCAACCACCAGAAAGCTCGATTTGGTCATTGGGTCTTTCTTCCAGTTCGAAGGTGATATCCACCGTCGCCGCTTCGAAGTTCGGTCTCAGGTCCGGATTGATCTTTTCCGGGTCAAAGTAGCCCAAAGTGGAGAGCTCCCTGATCGTTCTGACCAATAGCGCCCGGTTAAATTTCTGTCCTGGCAGAATACGTATCTCGCGCATGACCACGTGATCGGAAGTCCGCTCGTTCCCCTTGATGTTCACGCTATTTACGGTCACTTGAGGGCCTTCGAAGATTCGCATCTCCAAGTCGATGGAGTCGCCGAGGACATTCACCTCCACTGGATCGATGGAGAAGAAGAGGTATCCATCGTCTTGGTAAAGAGAGCTGACGTCATCCCCACGCTGTGGGTCATAGTTCAGACGCTTGTCCAACTTTTCCTTGTCATAGACATCGCCTTTTTGGATTCCCAGCTTGGCGAGCAAGACCCCGTCGGGGTGGATATAGTTGCCAGAGAAAGTGATGTTGCGGTAGTAATATTTTCGGCCTTCGACTACATCGATGTCAATGTTGATCTTATCCTCTGAGAAGTTATAGACCGAATCGTTGAGGATCTTTGCGTCACGGAAGCCCCGGCTATTGTAGAAATTGATGACGGCGTCCTTGTCGTTTCGGTATTCTTTCGGGATGTATTTTGATCCAGCGAAAAAGTTGAGTTTGAAATTTTTGTTGATGTAAGTATTGACCTCCTCGAAAGAGGCCGTGTCACTATGCAAAATAGAGTTTTTGACACTGGCGGCATCGGCGTCTGCAATCCTGGAGTAGACATCCTTGAAGATGGCCACCCGGGCGTGTTCTTTGGTCTTCTTCATCTTACCCTTCAGGGCGCGGTCACCGATTTCCTCATTGCCGTAGAATTGGATTTCGTTGATTTTGACCTTGGAATTGATGTCAATGTCAAATCGGAGCTTAACGCTGTTTGGCAGCGTGGTATCCCGATCCTGGAAGACTTTGACATCGGTATTCAAGTAGCCCTTGTCCAGGTAATACTTTTCAATGTTTCTTTTTGCTGTGTTCAGCACGTCATCCCGCACCACTCTCCCGCGGATGTTTACCTTGTCACGCAGCTCACCTTCCTGGGTTTTGTTGATTCCCGTGAATTCTACGCGGGAAAACCTTGGCCGCTCGGCAAGATCCAAAAGGAGATAGATGTCCTCGCCTTCGATTTTGGTGACCAGGATCTTCACATCGCCGATGATGCCTTGGCCCCAGAGTTTTTTGAGGGCATTGGAGATGGCATCTCCGGGCACATCGATCCGGTCATCGACCTTGAGGCCGGAGAGGGATATGATGGCGATTTCGTCCAGGGTGGTCAATCCCACCGCCTTGATTTCGGCAATTCTGAATTTCTGGGGTTTGGAATAGTTCAACTCCAGAATGTTGACAGGTTTTGTTGACGCATAGCGGCTCTGTCCCAATCGTATTTGGGAGTATGCCGAAGCAGACCATATCAAACAAAACAGAATTAATAAACTTCTTTTCATAAGATTATAATTTGGCCTGAGAGGCCATATGGAATCTCGCATGGCTAGTCTTCATGATGGTGTATCACGAGGCTAACGTCTAGCTCGATTTCATGCATTACTTAAGATTTAACTTGCTCGCCGGTCTTGCCGAACCTTCTTTCTCGCTTTTGATAGTCCTCTATTGCGGCATGAAGGTGTTCCATTCTGAAATCTGGCCACAGCACCGGCGTAAAGTACAACTCGGTGTAGGCTAGCTGCCAGAGTAGAAAATTGCTGATCCGATGCTCCCCACTGGTTCGGATCATCAGCTCTGGGTCGGGTATGCCGGCCGTATCGAGATGATCAGCGATGGTCTGCTGGGTGATTTCCTCGGGTTTCAGTTTTCCCTCAGAGATTTTTTGAGCAATGCGTTTGGTAGCTTTGGTGAGTTCCCACTGTCCGCTGTAGCTGAGTGCCAGTACTACAGTCAGGCCGGTATTGTTTTCTGTCTGTTTTCTCGCTTCCTCCAGTTTCTCGTTTGCCGATCGGGGAAGGCTTTCCGTATCGCCTATGGAGATAAGGCGGATGTTGTTTTTCATCATCAGCGAAATCTCGTCGATGATGGTCTTAACCAGAAGCTCCATGAGCGCCTTTACTTCGTCCTGCGGGCGGGACCAATTTTCCGTGGAAAATGAAAATAGGGTCAGGTATTTCACTCCCAGATCGTCGGCTCCTTCGATGGCATCTTTGACCGCTTGGATCGCATGTCTATGTCCGAAGATTCTCATGGCTCCCTTTTTCTTGGCCCATCGGCCGTTGCCGTCCATGATGATCGCGATATGTCTAGGGATTTTGGTTAGGTCAAGTTTTTCCTTCATTCCAATGGATTGGGTACCTACTTTTTTGGAGGTACAAAAATGCTATTTCTTTTCCAATTTTCAGGCCTAGCATGCAATTTATTAATAGGCGAAGCACTTCACATTGGCTATGGTATAGCTGATTGTAACCCCCATGAAGTAGTACCAGTCCTTGGTGTAGGGATTTCCAAAATTGATCCCGTGGGGAGGGATTTGTCCGGTGTTCGGGTCAGGGGGAGGAGCATTTCTGGGAACGGCCGGAAGGCTGCTATCAATTTTGTCCAGGTAGTCTGTCATCGTCGGACGGAAGCCAAGCTCCGCTGCCAAAGTCCATCGTTCATTTAGTCGGTATTTTACTCCACCACCAAAGGGAATCACTAAGGAGTTGACGTCGTATCTTTCGGAGTTGAGGTATCCATAGGTGTTACCTTTCATGATAAAATACGAATACCCAAGGCCAAAGAAGGCATACGGAGACCAGCGAAACTCGGAATTGCTTCTGAGGAAGTCCAGGAAGTTGAACTCCATCACTGCGCTGCCCTCTATCACGCCACCTCTAAATCTCCCGTCCCTGACACGGGCCGCGGGATCTATGGGGCGTATGCTATCCTCAGCCTGTAGGATACTGGAACTGAGAGCCACTCTCAAGCTCCACACATTGTCAAAATTTCTCTTGCCAAACAACGTGCCTTGAAGTCCAATCTGACGGGGGTTAACTTTTCGGATAATGTCCCCGGTATATGTTCCAACACCGAGCCCACCACCTATCTCGTATTTCTGGGCCTTGGCCGGGATCAAATGCCCGGTCAAAACGAGGATAAAAACGAGTAAGTGTCTGATAATCTTAAAATTGACCTTTTTCAAGACGGTGCAAGTTATGAAGTACCCAACGTTTAAAAAACGCTGCTTGGTATTTAACGGGTTAATTAATGTTAACCCCTAATTGTGCTCTTTTTAGTTTCTCATGTCAAAGCCCCAATTGAGCTTCTGCCGCAGGGTATCAAAGAAATGAAAGTGAGGCAATTTGACCAATTTTGCCGAAAACAGCTCTTTTTTTACACTGAGTTTTACTTCCGAGGAGATGGAAGTGGAGCGAGAGTCCAGTGAGATCAGAAACTTTTCGCTTCTCCCCTCAATCTCGAAACTGATTTCCGAATCGTCTGACACGATGATGGGGCGCACGTTCAGGTTGTGCGGGCTCACTGGAGTGATCACAAAACTCTTGGTCGTCGGAGTAATCAGAGGTCCTCCGCAGCTCAGGGAGTAGCCGGTGGAGCCCGTGGGCGTGGAGACGATCAGTCCATCAGCCCAGTAGGAGTTCAAATACTTGCCGTCTATGTAGGTATGCACCGTGATCATCGAGGAGGTATCCCGCTTGTGTATCGTAAATTCGTTGAGGGCAAAATTGATCCCGTTGAAAAGCCTCCGACTGCAGTCTAGGGAGATGAGCGATCTGGATTCAATCTGGAAGTTGCCACCGGCTAGGTTGCTGATCACCTCACCTATCTGGTTGGTAGCCGCCGTGGCCAGAAATCCCAGCCTACCGGTATTCAGACCGAGAACGGGGATTTCCAGACGTCCAATCAGGCATACCGCGTCCAGCAGGGTACCATCCCCACCGATGGTGATCATAAAGTCCGCGGAAGCCAAATCTTCCTCGCTTTCAATCAGCCAATAGGTCAAGTGCTTGTTGCCCAGCATCTTTAAGGCCCTATCCATGGGGTCGGTCACGAGGATTTCTATCTGGTGGGCTTGGAGTTCCTGAAAGAGTCGTTCGATGTGAAAAGTATATTCGGCTTTGAATGAGATGCCGTGCAAGGCTATTTTCATGTGATTAAAATTATTTTTTAGCGGTCACATGGAATGCCTTCCTAGATTTTTAATTGCGCGATTAGCTGTTTTCATAGGCATTTCATGCCTTAAATATCTAAAAATCTCAGCAAGTTACCGATTCGGTCTTCTTCGCTGCTGATGCCGGTCTCTTCTTGATAGTGGTCAATCACCCGATAGCCAAAGCGCTCCAAGGTTGCTTTGACGTGCCGCAATTCCGGTTTGTCTAGCTTTAGCGTAAGCTTGATCTTGTCGCTGTCCAGTGGATCGTTGGTGATAAATGAGCTGAGGATTTTGGTGTTTTCGGACTCGACAAGTCTTGATATTTCGGACAGCAGATAGTCCGTCATGTTCATGGAAAGAATCAGGACGCTCCCCTGGGATTTGATCGAAAGACTGTCTGCAAAAGCCGCGATCGCATCCTCCATGGAAATTACCCCCAAATAGCTGTTTTCCCTGTCCAAGACCGCCACTAGATTGGACTGGTTTTCGGAGGCCACGCGTAGTACATCATAGATATGCTTGTCGGAGTAGACCCAGCAAGCACCCGCTTCGAGCTCTATCGTGCCGACCAGTTGTTCGGGATCGTTGAGTTCAAAAATCACCTCGTCCCCTATGAATCCCAGGAACCTTCCTTGGTCCGCCACGGGCAGGGAATCGGTTCGTATCTCCTCCATCCAAGCCAATGCCATCCCCGCTCTGTCGGAGAGTTTGAGGGGCGGAATCAGACTATTGATGAACTCGTAGGCTTGCATGGAGGGAATTTAGGAAATGAATTTAGAACTCAAAACGCTTTTCATCCTATTCTTGTTCCTTTTCGTCCCTTTTTCCGATGGTTAGATCCCCAGATAATTGGCCACTATGCCTAGGGCGATGCCTGCGAGGATGATCATCGGCGAGGAGATTTTGCTGAACTGCAAGACCGAGTAAGTGCCAAGGATAAAAAAGATATGAAGGGCGTTGGCTTCCAGCGGTTCGAAAAGCAGGTAGGCTGCCGCTATCAACATTCCGCAGGAAACCGCATTGATGCCCTCAAGTGCAGCCCGCACGGGTCTGTACAGCTTGAGCTGATCCCAAAATCGGATCACAAAGAATATGAGGAAAATCCCCGGCAGAAATATTCCCGCTGCTGAAATCAAGCCTCCAAGCAAAAATCCCGTCAGCCCAAACTCCCGCATGGAAAGCGCACCGACATAGGAAGAAATGGAAAATGTAGGGCCTGGAATGCCTTGGGAAATCGCGTAGCCAGTCAAAAATTCCTCCGAACTCAGGAAATGCTTGAAGTCCACAAACTCCGTGTAAAGGTAGGGGACCAGTACCTGACCTCCTCCGAAGATCAAGCTGCCGTTTCGGTAAAAGTTCTCAAAAAGCAGGATAGGCTGGTAGTTGGTGATGGCACCGGCGATTGCTGCCAAAAGCAATACGCCTCCCCATAGGTAGAAATTCGCCCACTTGATTTCAAGCGTTTTGTCCTCTTCCGCCTTGGGTTGGTTCTTGTACTTGATCGAGGTGCTCAATCCTCCCAGTACGAGCATCACCGGAAATATGTAGGGAGAACTATAAAAGAAGGATACAAAAGCGGAGATCAGCATCAGGATCATGGCTTCGGTACTTTTGACCATTTTGGAGATGGTTTTTTGGGCGGCAAAAATGATAAAGCCAATAGCCATGGGCTGGATGAATCTCGCAAAGCCCAAGGCTCCGGGGGTGTTTTCTTGCAAAAACTGGATCAAGACCGCCGTTGCTGTCATGATTAGTGTGGCAGGAAGTATCCAGACAAAAAGCGCCAAATACGCCAAGTTTGGCCCGCCAACCCGGAAACCAATTGCGGAAATCAATTGGGTGGAGGATGGGCCAGGAAGGATGTTGCAAAGTGCATTGAGCTCCCAAAGCTCGTCCTCCGTGATGTAGGCCCTGTTTTTTACCATCCGCTCCAGCAGCATCGCCAAAAAAGCCTGCGGCCCGCCAAAGGCAGTGACAGAAAGTGCCAGGACATCTTTTAGAAATACATAGTATCGGACTTTGCGGACCGACATCTTATTTCTTCAATCCTAATTCACGGAGTCTTTCATCCAGAAATTCCCCAGCTGTAGCATCAGCAAACTGTTTGGGATGCTCTTCGTCGACACAGCTTGCCAGACAGGTGAGGTCCATTTCGGACCTAGGGTGCATGAAAAACGGAATCGAATATCTGCTGGTATTCATCAACTCCCTTGGAGGATTTACCACCCGATGGATGGTTGACTTCAGTTTTTTGTTGGTGAGGCGCTCGAGCATGTCGCCGACGTTTACGACCAACTGATCCGGGAGCGCCGTAATCGGAATCCACTTACCGTCTTTTCTTAGCACCTGCAAACCATCCGCGCTGGCTCCCATGAGGAGCGTGATCAGGTTGATATCGCCATGCTCGGCAGCCCGGACAGCATCAGCCGGGACTTCGTCTGGATTTTCGATCGGAAAGTAGTGGATCTGCCGGAGGATGGAATTGCCGTAGGCTACCTTGTCCTCAAAATAATCCTCGGGGAGATCCAGATTGATCGCAATGGCGCGGAGCATGGCTTTGCCCGCATTTTCAAGGGTTTGATAGGCCTCGATGGCGTCATTTTGGAATTCCTCGATCTCCGTCGGCCATAGGTTTTCGGGATATTCTCCTTTGACGGTATCTGAGTCGGGGATCAGATCCACTTCTTGACCGACATGGTAAAACTCTTTCAGGTCTCCCGTATTGCGGCCTTTTGCGTGCTCCTTGCCCTTGCCGGTGTAGCCACGCTGATAGCCAATTTCGGGTTTTTCGTATTTCTTTTTTATCTCGTCGGGTAGCGCAAAAAATGATTTGATAGAGTGGTAGAGCCTGTCTTGGAGCTCTTTGGACAGTCCATGGTTTTTGATTGCCACAAAGCCGATATTCTCATAGGCTTCCCCCAGCTTTTTGACAAAAGCCGCTTTCTGTGCGGGAGTTCCGGAGGTGAAGTCCGCCAAATCCAGGCTTGGGATTTCATCAAAGAGGATGTCCATTTCTATTGTTGTTAGTTGTGCTGTACCGATATATTTCTTCAAAAATAAATATCTTTAGACTCAATCTGGGTCGCCAAATGAAGAAATTCCTCCTTTTACCGATTTTGTTTTGTCTGCTGTTGATCGGCTGTTCGGAAGACAGACGAAAGATAAATGAGTCAGTTGTAGATGGATTGTCGGATTCGGCTACTTTGGATTTGGAGCTGCCCAAAGTTTCTTTTTACCAATACGGGGACTCGGCTGCCTATCCTGATGCGATACTGGAGCTGCATACGCCCTTGGGAAATCAGGTCTTTCGGCCGGGTAAGGTCCCCTTCGAATTCAACAGCAAAAATTTTCCATTTGGCGATATTACTGGAGATAAGCCAAGGCTTCACCTGATCCTAAACGGGGGAGATCCGGTCGGCTACTATTCTCCTATTTTCCAAAGGGAGCTCACCGAGGGTACTTACAGAGTGGTAGGCTTTCTCGTCGATGATGAAGGCCATGCGCTGAAAAGTTTCGGGAACTATGTGGACCGGGATTTTATAGTCGGAGACTCGCGGCCCTTTCCCTATTCTGCGGAGCCTTATTTGGCTCTCAACCTACCGCGGAACTCCCAAACGATAGCAGTCGGCGAGGAGCTGGTGGTGGATTTTTTGGTATTGGGCGGAGACATGAAGCTTGACGGCCTGAAAGTCCAGATCAAAGTAAACGACTACACCTACGAGATCGATCACATGGCACCGGTGCGCGTCACCAACCTTCCAAAAGGCGACTATCAGGTAAATGTGAGGCTGATGGGGACGAATGGAAAAGAGCTCGAAGGTCCATTCTCCGCCGTCTCCAAATCCGTGTATGTCCGATAAGTCCTTATCTTTGGGCTCCCAAATCAAGATTTCTCCATGCTTTTAGTCAACCAAATCCGGGACAACTACGCCGGTATGCTAGCTGGGCTGCAAAAAAGGAATATCCACAACGCAGCCAATCTCCTCCTTCAAGTAATCACCTTGGACGACAAGAGAAAGTCCACCCAAACGCAAAGAGACCAGTTGCAGGCTGAAGCAAATGCCATCTCGAAGCAAATTGGGCAGCTGATGAAGGAAGGCAAAGCGGAAGAAGCGGTTGCGGTCCGTGAGCGAACTAGCGAGATCAAGGAACAGGTCAAAGCGCTAGAGGAGCAGTATTCCCAAACGGAAGATGAACTCAAGGCCTTGCTTTACACCATCCCCAACGTGCCCCACAGCTCTGTGCCGACAGGCAAGTCGGCGGAGGATAACGAGGTGGTGTTGGAACATGGCTCGATCCCAAGCCTATTTGAAGGGAAGTTGCCGCATTGGGAGCTGATCAAAAAATACGACATCATCGACTTTGACCTCGGTGCCAAAATATCCGGGGCGGGCTTTCCAGTTTACAAGGGAAAAGGTGCGCGTCTGCAGCGGGCGATGATCAATTTCTTCCTGGATGAGGCCTTGGCTCAGGGCTTTACCGAAGTCCAGCCTCCTATCTTGGTCAATGAGGAGTCGGGCTACGGCACAGGCCAATTGCCGGATAAGGAAGGACAGATGTATCACGCTAACGCTGACAACCTCTATCTTATCCCCACTGCCGAGGTTCCCATCACTAACCTCTACCGTGATGTGATCGTATCCGAGGCTGAGCTTCCGATCAAAAACGTAGGCTATACGCCTTGCTTTCGTCGTGAGGCAGGATCTTGGGGAGCGCACGTACGTGGGCTGAATCGACTGCATCAGTTTGACAAAGTGGAGATCGTACAGATCACCCATCCGGATAAGTCCTACGAGGCACTCGAAAGCATGAGCACCTACGTGCAGAGTTTGCTTCAAAAGTTGGAATTGCCTTATCGTGTACTTCGACTTTGTGGGGGTGACATGGGCTTCACTTCCGCACTCACTTATGACATGGAAGTCTACTCTGCGGCGCAGGAGAGATGGCTTGAGGTGAGCTCTGTGTCCAACTTTGAGACTTACCAGACCAACCGTCTGAAGCTCAGATTCCGGGGAGAGGACAAGAAGACGCACTTGGCGCACTCGCTCAACGGTTCCGCTTTGGCCTTGCCGCGTATTGTGGCTTCCATACTGGAAAACAACCAGACTCCTGAGGGCATTTTGATGCCCAAAGTGCTACATCCATATCTTGGATTTGACAAAATCTAGATGCTGAAAGCCGTCCCGATCATTTCGGGGCGGTTTTGGTTTATGCGAGATTTGGAGTCCATTGCTTTTTCACATTCCCGATAGAGTAAATCAATACTAAATTTTTTATGTGGTTCGCAATCCGTTGCGGGCAGATTTAGTAGGCTGGATTTTTTGATTCGGAACCTTTAGTTCTGATAAGTTTTCGAAATCGGAATAATATTCTGTTTGCTGCTGTTTTAGAAATCCCTAAGAGATGGTTCGTTTTTTTACAAATACCGAATCCATGGCTAGCTTTGTACTATCAAATTTTCAACAAAACAAAGAATCATGGCATTAGTCGGAAAAAAGGCTCCAGCATTTTCGGTAGGAGCGGTAATCAACGGAGAAGAGATCGTAGAAAACTTTAGCTTGTCTCAGTACATCGGCCAGAAGAATGTGATCCTTTTCTTCTATCCCAAGGATTTTACCTTTGTTTGCCCGACAGAGCTTCACGCATTCCAGGCGCAATTGGCAGAATTTGAGAAAAGAGACACCGTAGTGATCGGTTGCTCTACCGATACCGAAGAGACTCACTTGGCTTGGTTGATGACTCCAAAGGCTGAGGGCGGTATCGAAGGCGTGACTTATCCAATCTTGGCTGACGCTGCCAAAACTATCTCCCTGAACTATGGAGTGCTTGCCGGCGAATATTCTTTCGACGCTGAGACCCGTCTTTGGTCATTCGCCGGTGCGCCGATTGCATACAGAGGTACCTTCCTCATCGACAAAGAAGGAATCGTACGTCACGAGTCCATCAATGACCTTCCACTGGGAAGAAATATAGACGAATACCTGAGAATCGTCGATGCGCAGCTGCACGTGGAGAAGTTTGGTGAAGTGTGTCCTGCCAACTGGGAGGAAGGAAAAGAAGCCATGCAAGCTACCAATGAAGGTGTTGCTAACTACTTGTCAAACAATTAATAGATCATGATCGAACTGACCGAAGATACCCTGCAGGAGCTGGTAGCGCAACATGACCAAGTCGTGGTGCAATTCTCTGCCGGCTGGTGTGGCAACTGCCGCATTATGAAGCCCAAGTTCAAAAGACTGGCGGGAGAGAATGCCGGAGCAGTGTTTGTCTTAGTTGACGCCGAGAAGTTCCCCAATTCCAGAAAGTTGGCCCAAGTGAACAACCTGCCGACTTTTGCATCCTTCAAGGGCGGTCAGCTGCTCAAGCAGATCCAAACCAACAAAGAAGACCAGCTAAAAGCTTTGATCCATGAAGTTGCCGGTAATTAAGACAATCCAGCGTAGCTGTACGCCCGAGCAGATCGAGACGGCCTTGGGGGTTTTGGAGGCTATCTCCGAGGCACCTTCACTGAAAGAGCCGGAAATAGATGTGATCGGCGAACTGATCTCCAATCTTTGTGGCGCACTTGAGGTACACGAAATGATAGCAGATGGAATGTCGGAAAAAGATGCCGGAAACGCCTTCATGAAAAAAGTGCTAGGCTCGATCGACAGATAATAAATTAGTGTTAGGGTTTATTGTATTGAAATGGGATCTCAGTTGAGGTCCCTTTTTTCTTTCTGTCAAGACTAGGCCCGGACAGTAGATTCGATTGTACTGGGGATGTTGAAGTCAGTTCAGGATCTCACCGACATGCCGTTGGATATTTTCCGACATTTTTGCCATGGGGAGGTCGTTTTCGTCGTCTCCAAAGGGTTCCTCGATTTCCTCGGCAATCAGCTCCAAGCTGGCCAAGACATAAAAGACGAAAGCGACGATCGGCGCCGCAAAATAACCCAACATGTAGGCATAACCGACCGGAAGCGACAGCGTGTATAGCATGATAAACTTCTTGATGAAAGAGCTGTAGCTATAGGGGATGGGCGTGTTCTTGATGCGTTCACAGGCTCCGCAGATGTCAGTGAGCGCCGAGACTTCTCCGTTGAGCACGAATAGCTGGTCACCGCTGATTTTGCCCTTGGAGTAGAGTTGGTTGATTTTGGCAAAGAGCCCCTTCGCAATCTGGTTTGGAACGTGCATTTGCCCATCTACTTTGGTAGGCAAGCCTTCAATGTCCCCATCATGGAGGCTATATTCAGTCAGTTTGGATTGAAGGTGATCTTTGAGCCCGAAGGCATACACGGGAATAGCCCTGCGGAAAAACTTTCTGGTTTCCTCATCCTCCGGAGCGATCATTCCCGCGATCTTGATGGCAAAGTTTCGACTGTTGTTGACCAATTGCCCCCACAGCTTTCTCCCTTCCCACCAGCGGTCGTAAGCAGTGTTCGTTCGGAAAACCATCAGCATCGAAATCACAAAACTCAGTAAACTGTGCATCTGAGGGAGGTTCCTTACCCAGCTATCCGAGGTGACTTTGAAATAGTGGATTTCCAGATAGGTAATTCCAAGGGAATAGGCCAGGATGAACAAAATCAGAGGAGCCAATTTCAGTAGCGTATCCGATTTGGTGACCATAAAGAGAAACTGGGCCCAGTCCTTGGTATTATAGACCTTCATATCATCCAATTAAGATTCTTACTTGCCTGTTTCCTTTCACCGCTTTATTCATAGCCGGCGCAGAGCTTCCGATGGATTTCCAAGACTTGTGGAATCAGGAGTTTGTTGTCGGTATTTTTGATTACAAAATCAGCCTTTTCGTTTTTCTCCTCGTCCGGCATCTGCTGATCGATTATGTGGTTGATCTGGGCTTCGTCGCGGTGGGGATCCCTCATCAAGGTACGAGCGATTCGGATTTTGAGGGGGGAGCTTACGTTGATGACCTTATCCAGTTCTTTAGCCGAACCAGTTTCAAAAAGCAATGCGGCTTCCTTGAGCAGGTAAGGGCTTTTCTGTTTGTCCGCCCAGATCCTGAAGTCTTTTCCCACAGTCGGATGGACCAGGGCGTTGATTTGTTTTACTTTTTCTGGATCCGAAAAAACTTTTTCCGCTAAAAAGACTCGGTTGACGCTCCCATCCTCGCCGTAGCTTTCTTCGCCAAAAGATGAGCTGATACTGAGCCTCAGCTCAGGGTCATTGGCCATGAGCCATTTGGCGCGATCATCGGCGGAGTAGACCGGAATTCCCAAGATTTGGAAGATTCTGCATACGGTCGACTTGCCGGAGCCTATACCTCCCGTGATCCCGATCCAGCGAGGCTTCGAACTATTCATATTTCAACTTTACAAAGGGAGGTTCGATCTTCATCTCCTTGATGTAGCTGGGGTTTGGCCTGACCACGATGTTGATCGTGCTGTCTTCCCGGTTGCGCTTTCCATAGTCCAAAATAGCCTCGAACTCCATGTCTTTCAGTTCTGTGACCTTGCTTCCATCCACCAAATAGGAAATAACCGGCGTAAGCTCTTCATTTTCGAGCGTCACTGTCTTTGGGAAATTCAGTTTTTTCAGCTTCAGCCGTTTGTTGCCTTCGAGAAATTGGATCGTAGAGAAGCTTACCTCGATGGATTCATTTTGGAGCGAAAGTATATCCTCAAGACCTTTCTGAATTCTCAGCGGTACAGGCTCATTGAAATCTTCGCTGATCCGCTCATTGTAAAGCGAAACCAAGAACTTGCCGTCAAAGGTGTCCAACAAGGAAGACGGACCAACTACCGTGATTTGTTCTGGATCGAAGTTGATCTCGCCGTCTATTTCGACATTCTTAGCCAGGGTAAAACTGGCTGTGTCCAGCACGGGGTTCAGTTTTCGCGATTCGATCTGGTCGATATGGTAAGTGAGTGAATCTTCCAGCAAGCCAATCAGAGTGGTGGGCGTGATAAAATCGCCCAACGGGCGCTTCAGATCAGAGGTGAGGATATAAGTTCGGGAAGCGGGCTCGGCCAGGTTGATGACAAAAGGCGGCTCGTTGAGCTTGAAATACTTACGCAGGAGATCCCAGCCATTTCCGGAAATCTGGATGGGGACGCTTTCGGGTAGAGGCTGGATGGCCATGTATTTTTCCCCATCAAAGTCCCACTCGATCGGATAGTCCACGATCGTGGTGTAGTTGTCTTTGTTGAGGGCATTTAAAATCCAAAAAGTGGTAGCCGCTACGATGCAGAGGACTACCACTTTCAGATTTGAGAGTTTTTTGGAAGAAATCCTTCCGGAGGATTTTTTATGTTCCGGCAAAGCTCAATTTATTTGGATGGGGTGGATTTCTTTGAGAAATCAAGAGAGATGGCGGATTTTTCGACGGTCACCTTCAGCCCACGGTCAAGCTCAAGCTGCACGGTAGTCCCGTCCACGCTGTAAACCTTGCCATGTAGGCCTCCGATGGTCACCACGTCGTCGCCTTTTTTGATCTCCTCAATGAATTTTTTTGTTTCCTTCTGTTTTTTCTGCTGGGGTCTGATCATGAAGAAATACATAATCAGAATGATGGAGCCGAATAGAAATACTTGTCCAAGAATTCCCCCGCCACCTGCTGCGGCCTGCGCTAATACTGTGTTGATCATGATTATCTATCGCTTCAGTGGACCTGCAGGAGCTTCAGCGCCGGCCAATTTTGGAGTAACCGAACCCTTCATTTTCAGTCGGGTTATGGTCGGGTTGGTGTTTGCCTGGATAGTGACAGTAGGAGCCTGGGCACCTGACTTTGCAGTAGAGTTAAAAACTACTTTCACAAATCCTTTTTCGCCTGGGTTGATAGGAGTCTTGGTCCAGTCAGGGCTGGTGCATCCGCAAGATGCGGTGATGTTGGAAATGACCAAAGGAGCTTTGCCGTTGTTGGTGAAGTTGAAGATGTGCTCCACGACTTTGCCTTCGTTGATCGTTCCGAAATCATACTCCATTTCGGCAAAATCAAACTGGCCCAGTGTGCTCGGGTCTGCAGTGGTGGTAGACTGGGCGTTGACTGGGGTCACTGCGGTGTTGCTGGTTTCCAACTGGGCGATTTTGTCCTCTAGGGCTTTGATTTTAGCCGCTTGGTCGTCCTTTTGAGCGCAGGAACTGGCCAATACCAAGGCCAGGGCGAATGCGCTAAGCAATTTGATTTTCATGTTAGTTATTACCTTGGTTAATTTGATCGATAAGTTTGTTCACGTCATTGAGCAGATTTTCTGCTTTGTTTTTTGCTTCGGAGATCACCCGCTTGCCTTCTGTCTTTGCTTCGTTTAGGTGAAGTTCTTTTCCTTCTACAAGTTCGTTGATGAGTTCCTCCAGCTCTTTTTTGTATTTGGAGAGTTTGAAGGAAAGCTTGTCACGGGTATTTGCACCAGTGTCGGGTGCAAACAAAATGCCCAGTGCCGCGCCAACTCCGGCGCCGAGGGCAAATGCGAATAGGGTGTTGCTGCTCTTGCTCATATTTTTATCTTATTTATTGTCCAAAAGTCCTCGACCACTCTTACGGATTTGGCCGCTGTCGGTTAGTTCTTTCGCCAAAACATCCAACAGTCCGTTCACAAATTGCTTGCTCTTGGGCGTGCTGTAGGTTTTGGAGATGTCAATGTACTCATTGATACTGACTTTCACCGGAATGCTCGGGAAATGTTTCATCTCGGCTATAGCCATGGAGATGATGATTTTGTCAGTGAATGCCAATCGGTCAATATCCCAGTTCTTGGTCTTTTGGGCGATCAGGGACTTGCTCATTCCCTCGTTTTCGATAGTGAAGTTAAAGATATTTTGAAAAAACTCTTTGTCCTCGTCCCAATTGATGGCAATCTCCGGCAGCTGGTCGCCTTCCGATTCCTCACTTCCAGCCGCATTTTTCAACACTTTGGAAGCCAGGCTTCTCACGACCGACTTGTTCTCAGTCCAATTGAGATCTTTCTCCGAAAAATAGTTCAGGATGACTTCGTTTTTGAAAATCACCTTTTTCAAAAGATCGTCCGCAGCCTCGAAATCCTGCTCTATCGTAGGCTCGGCAATTTTCAGGTATTCCTGATAGGGTTCCGAAGTCTTGATGTAATCTCTGAACCATTCCCTTATTTCAAGCTCCAGGTCGTCAAGGTTGACGTTGTTCCTAGCTATCGCGGCCTGGTAGGCTTTGGACTCGCGGATGTTTTTTAAGATCTGGTTGTTTGCGAGGTTGAGCTCGTTTGTAAAAGCAACGGGACTGTCTCCGGCAAGTCTTTTCTTCTTCTCGATCTCTTTTTCGACATGCTTGGCAAAAGCCTGAAGCAGCTCAATGGCTAAGAGGTAGAGCTGCGGGATGCGCTCCGCAGAAGTGATCATGTTTCTCAGCATAAAATCGCGATCCTTCTCATTGGCAGCGTGGAACTGTTTTAGCGCCTGTAGCACGACCTGTTTGATTTTAGGTTTCGCATCGGAGGATTTCAGCAGGCTCTCATTCTCGAGATTTTGGTCAAAAAGCTTGACCGCTTCTTCCGCATCTCTCGTAAGCGAAGGCTTGTCCTGGACTTCCATGCTGTTGAGATCCGGCAGGAAAGACTCCCGAATGAAGTCTTTGGCAATATTGAGATTAGATCCTTTGCATTGTTCGAAAGCATAGAGGTTTTGAAATGCCTTGACTCTGAGGATTCTTCTGTTAAGCATATAGGTAGTGAAAGAGCCGTAAATATAGGGATTTTTGGACGGGGTGTAGCCATCATATAGAGGACAAAAAACCACCGACAGTTTGGCTGCCGGTGGTTTTTAGCGAAATCGGGAATTGTGATTAGAAAGAAAGCTTTACTCTTCCGATCGCCTCAATTCTGGCTTTGGCCACTTCTATGGCTGCCTGTTGGGCTGGGATGCTTTCTTTTTCGGATTTTTCCAAGATGGTGAGACAGGTGTCGTAGATCTTTTCAGTCTGTGAGAAGACGGTTTCTTGGTGATAGTCCCCGTAATATTCCGCGCCTACGTTGATCACTCCGCCTGCATTGATCAAGAAGTCGGGGGCATAGACGATTCCTTTTTCCATGAGGATCTTTCCATGTTTTGCTTCATCCTTGAGTTGGTTGTTTGCGCCGCCAGCCACGACCGCACACTTCAGTCTGTCCACGGTCTGATCGTTGATGGTTGCACCCAAAGCACATGGCGCATAGATGTCCATCGGAAGGTCATAGATCACGTTTGGATCCACGACAGTGGCTCCTGTCGCCTTTGCGATTTCTTTGAGTTTTTCTTCGAAAATGTCCGTGATGAGAATCTCAGCGCCTTCTTTGACCAAGTAGTCTATGAGGTATTTTCCGACTTGACCCACGCCCTGAACGCCTATTTTTTTGCCATTAAGCGAGTCGGAGCCAAAGGCTTTTTTGGCAGCAGCCTTCATTCCCATGTATACCCCAAATGCCGTCACGGGTGAGGGATCGCCTGCACCACCTTTGATTTGTGGTAAACCGGTCACATGGCGGGTTTCCATGGCGATGTATTCCATGTCGGAAGTTTTCATGTTGACGTCTTCCGCGGTCACATATCTTCCACCCAAGCTTTCCACAAATCTTCCGAATCTTCTCAGAAAAGCCTCGTTCTTTAGTTTTGGATCCCCGATGATCACCGCCTTTCCGCCGCCCAGATTCAGCCCCGCGAGGGAATTTTTGAAGGACATCCCTCTGGAAAGTCGCAATACGTCGGTGATTGCCTCGGCTTCCGTCGCGTATGGCCACATTCGGGTACCGCCCAGAGCAGGTCCAAGTATGGTGTTGTGGATGCCGATGAGCGCTTTTAGGCCTGTGGCTTGGTCATGACATACCACCAGCTGCTCATGATCCATTGTGCTGATCTGTCCAAAGATGGACCCTTCCTGCACCGTTTCGGTTGCATTAATCTCTAACATGTGAACTTAGCTTTTTAGAATATGTTATATTTGGGTTGTAGCCTCCGGAAAGGGCTGATACAAAATTAAATACTTTTATCAGCCAACAAAGGATTTGCATCAGTAGTTTCTGTAACTCTATATTGGAATTAAAAATTTTTATTTGGTGAAGCCGCTTTGGAGAATCAATAAGTATTTATTTAAGTACAAGGGTTTGTTGCTGTTGGGGATAGTATTTACGGTAATCTCCAACATCTTCGTAATTATCCCTGCGCAACTCGTCAGAATCGCGATAGATTATGTGGTTGAGAGTTTTTCACTGTATCGTCCTCTGATGCAGGGTGGTATGGGGGAGACAGCGCGTGAAATTTTCTTGGAGTATGTCTTCATTTTTGGGATTTTGATCCTAGTGATGGCCTTGCTGCGGGGTTTTTTCCTTTTTCTGATCCGGCAGACGATAATCATCATGTCCAGACGGGTGGAGTATGATATGAAGAACGAGATCTTCGAACATTACCAGAATCTCCCACTGAGCTTTTATCGAAAAAACAGCACAGGCGACCTGATGGCCCGGATCACCGAAGACGTAAGCCGGGTGAGAATGTATCTGGGGCCGGCAATCATGTACGGGCTCAACCTATTGATACTTTTTCCGCTGGTAATTTTCTACATGATCTCGGTCAATCCCGAGCTCACACTCTACTCTCTCCTTCCCCTGCCTATCTTATCGGTCAGTATCTATTTTGTCAATAATCTGATCAATGAACGATCTGAGAAGATTCAGAGGAGCCTATCAGAGTTGAGCACCTTTGTTCAAGAGGCTTTTTCCGGCATTAGAGTTTTGAAAGCCTTTGTGCGGGAGGAGGATTCTGCCAGAAACTTTGCCGAAGCAAGCGAAGCTTATAAGCATAAGTCCATCGCGTTGACGCGAGTGAATGCCTTGTTTTTTCCCCTGATCATGGCCTTGGTAGGAATATCCACAATTATCACCGTGTATGTCGGGGGTATCATGGTGATCGAGGGCGAGATAGGCTACGGCGTGATTGCGGAGTTTATTCTTTATGTCAATATTCTGACTTGGCCGGTGACATCCTTGGGATGGGTGACCAGCATCGTACAGCGGGCAGCGGCATCCCAAACGAGGATCAACGAGTTTCTGGATGTGCGGAACGACCTGGTGAGCACGGAAAATCTCGGGGCGGATTTTCAGGGAGAGATTCGTGTCAACAATTTGACGTTTGTTTATCCGGATTCGGGGATCAAGGCTTTGGATCAGGTGTCTTTTGAGATCAAAGCCGGACAGACCCTGGGGATCATCGGGACGACTGGTTCGGGAAAGTCGACGATTGCCAACCTGCTGATGAGAATGTATGATCCTACCTCTGGGGAAATACTGATAGACGGAGTAGATATCCGGAGGTACAACATCTCCGATCTCAGGCGACAAATTGGCTTTGTCCCTCAAGACGTGTTTTTGTTTTCGGATACGATCTCCAACAATATTGCATTTGGCCTAGACCATCCCGATCAAACCTTAGTCGAAAGGGCAGCAAAAGACGCCGACGTGTATCAGAATATCGTGGATTTTCCAAAAGGCTTTGAAACCATGCTCGGAGAGCGGGGGATCACACTTTCTGGCGGACAGAAGCAGCGCGTTTCCATAGCCCGGGCTATCGCTAAGGAGCCCAGGATCCTGATTTTGGACGATTGCCTCTCCGCTGTTGATACCAAGACGGAAAACTCCATTTTGACCGCCTTGAAACGGATCATGGAGAACCGCACCTCGGTTATTATCTCCCATAGGGTCTCCTCTGCAAAACTCGCGGACCACATCATTGTGCTGTCAGACGGAAAGATCATCGAGCGTGGCGACCATGATTCCCTGATGGATCAACGGGGAGTCTATGCCGAGCTTTACGAAAAGCAAACGCAATCCGGGGAACAGATTGAAGGGTGAATTTTGCCGGAGAAAGCTGGTTTTCAAGTTTTTCCCCTAACTTGATTATCCAACTGATCACTTTTGGCCATGACTAAGAAAAAATCTACAACTCAGGATATCGAGGAGGTTCTCCAGGAAATCGGAAACAAAATCGAGGAGCTTGTTCAAAAAGGGGCGGAGGCCGGCGCCGAAGTCAAGGAAGAGATAGAGCAAAAGATCAAGGATCTGAAGGAGAACAAGACGAGTCTAGAAGAGGAATTGCGGAAAGGAAAGGAACTGCTGGAGCGCGAGTTCAAGGAAAAGAAGAAGGAAATGGAGCCGAAGATCCAAGAATCAAAGGGTTTTTTCAAGGAGGGGATGAGGCAGCTAGGTCTTGCGATCAAGTCCCTTTTCGGAAAGAAATAAAAATGTCCCGAATACAAGTCAAAGTATTCGGGACATTTGGTTTAAATGGGTATGCTTTTTTAATTCCCCTGTAAAACCTCGCATCGGTCGTAGGTCGGGTCGACGTCGATGAAAACATCCTCTTTGGCCGTGATAAACCACTTGCCGAGGATTTCATCTTCTTTCCGCCGGAGCGCCGCAGCTTTCATTTTTTCATAATCATCTTCGAGGTTGGCCCGGTGGGCTGGATATTTCGCGTGGTAATACAAGATCCTGACCTTGGTCCCTTCGCGGGGATCTTCAAAGCGGATTGGCTGGGTCATGTTGCCCACCTGCATTGTGTCTATGGTAAAATAGAGAACCGGGTCCTCAAGCGTTCTCAGCGAAAGTCGGTTTGAGTTGGTTGCCGGATCGGTGAAGAAACCTCCATGATCAGATGTCGCCCGGTCTTCGGAGTACTCTTTTGCAGCCTTGGCAAACTCGATCTTGCCTGCCTCGATTTCCTTTTTGAGACTGTCCAGATAGCGTTCCGCTTTTAGGAGATCCTCTTCGGTAGCCTTTGGAATGCGCAAGATATGTCGGGTATTGAAGGTGCTGCCTTTTATTTCAAGGAGTTGGATCATGTGAAACCCAAACGCAGTCTCGACTGGATCACTGATTTCACCTTGTCTGAGACCCAAAGCGGTGGCCTCATACTCCGGCGCGAGTTCCCCTCTCCTGAAAAATCCCAAATCGCCCCCTTGAGCACCAGAGCCTGGATCTTCGGAGTACCTCTTGGCCAGATCTGCAAAATCAGCTTTCCCATCCAAGATATCCTGCTTAAACTGCTTCAGCTGGGCGATGATTTCTTCACGCACTTTGTCGTTGACCACCGGCTTTTTGACAATTTGTCCCACGGTGGCTTCGGAGGTGAAAAGCGGCAGAGAGTCTTTTGGAATGCTGTTGAAAAATGCTCGGACGTCTGCAGGAGACACCGTCAGGCCTTCAGTGATTTTGCCTCTCATTTTGGATACGATCAGCTGCTCCCGGATCACGTCTTCCAGTTCGCCCTTGAGTTGCTCGGCGGTTTTTCCATAGACTTGGACGAGCATGTTTTCGTCGCCGCCAAATTGTTGCAATACCGCATTGAACCGGTTTTCTGTTTGCAGCATCACCTCGGCATCCGTCACGATCACGGAGTCAATCTCTGCTTTGGCCACCATCAGCTTATTGATCATCAGGCTTTCGAAGATGTCGCAGCGTGTAGGAGCTTCCATTCCCTGCTGGGCCTGGGCCAAAGCCTCTATGTAGGTTTGTTGGACGTCTGATTCCAAGATGATATTGTTGTCCACCTTGGCGACGATTTTATCCAAGACCTGGCCGGTAGGCGGAGCTTCCTGAGCAAAAGTCTGGCTCAGAATCATCGCTCCCACAAGGCTGGGAATAAGTCGGTTTAGAAATTTCATGGGTTTTGGTAATCTGTTTTCCACTGAGGTGGAGTTTTGTTTATTGATTCAGTGCCAGAAAAGTCTCCTCTTTTACTTGGGGATTGATCTGGATGGGGTATTTGCTCTTTAGGGATTCGGTCAGGCTTTGGTCTAGGTATTCCTGATAGTCGCGGATCACGAGTCCCCTTGATTCTTCAAATTTTCTCGGGCCCGCCGGGATTTTCTGACCTGTGAGAACCAGATAGAGGCTGCCGTCTGCTTGGATCTCCTGGTAGGCAAGCTGCGTGTCGATCTTGGATAGTACTGGATGGTCAGGGTACTCGAAAACGCCCCACTCCGTCTGATAAGCAAGAGGCGAGTTAGCCTGATAGTCGGCTTCAAAACCCTCGATGAGGGTCTGGTTGTAGCCGTTTCCTTGAAGTTTTTTGCGGGCGTTTTCTGCCTGCGAAGGATCCAACACTTTCACCACAAAGGCCTCGATGCGGTTTTGCCATTGGTATCTGTCGAGGTTTTTGCGGTAAAACTCAGCCTGACCGAGCGAGTCGGCTATTCCTTTTTCCCACACTTCTTGATTCATCAGCGAGAAGAGCAGGATGCCGTCGTGGTATTCCTTGAGGAGCATTTGGTACTCCTTGTTGTTGGATTCTATGTCCTGCTCCTCAGTCTGGGCTAGCGTTTTTGCCACAAAGCGATCAAACCAAAGGTCAAATGTGCCTCCGGTATATTTGGGGCTGATCTCCTCACCGTCCATATAGGCGGTCAAGTCCGACACGAGATAGGTTTTTCCCTGGAGTGTAAAAAGAGGGGCGTTGTCCAATGAT
>CAZTJM010000051.1:0-28568 GCA_964613865.1 uncultured Limnohabitans sp.
CTCCGTTCCAACAGCCTTCCCGAGACCACTATTCCAATTCCAAAAAACAATCCCCCAAGGGGGTCACTTTAGTCCGGCTAATGGGGGTCAGTTTCGCCGGTTTTTGCACTCCCTGATTCCGCTAACGCACAGGAAAGCCAATTGAAATACTTATTTGAAAGCAGGAGTTTCATAATTTCCCGATGACTAAAAGGTATTTTTGGAGAGATTGAAGGTCTTTATGGATAGGATTTGTGACCCCATTTTATCTACTCTTTAGACTTCCCAAAAACAGCACGAAATTGACCTTTCGATAATTTATCAGGTTCTTCTCCAGGTCATTTCAGTTAGAAGGAGGCGTCACGGTGTATCCCTGTGTTTCCAGGATATTCAACACATCATACCAATACCTCAGAAACTCGATTTTACCGTTTACCACACGGGCAGCCGTGTGATAGGGAACTTCGGTGACTTTGCCTGTAGTCTTATGGGTAAGTGTGTTTGTTCCCCAGGATAACACCCATTCCCCTTCATTCCAGTTGTTCGTTACTTTCACGGGCAGATACAGCTCTCCTGAAATAGAGTGCTTGTATTGATTGATGCTGTTGGTAAAATATTCTTTGTGCTGAGCCCTGTTTAGAGAATCCATTCCACCTCCGAGTCCATACACCATGACGTTGGGTGCTAGCTGTGCGTCCATTTTAGAAACATCGCCCGAGTGAAGGGCTTTGACATAACTTTGAACCAACTCAAGTGCAGTTGCCGCATTTTGAAATTCGAGGGTAACTGTTCCCTGAGCCTTTGAAACGAGAGGCGTCAACATCAGCACGAACGCCAATGCCAACAAAGTTTTTAAATTTTTCATGGTTTGATAATTCAGATAAAAGGTTAGATAAATTGAAAAGTTCGTTGAAGTGAGAAATAAGATCCAGTTATTCAGTGGATTATAAAAGTCATGTAGGACGAACGACCGGTTATTGTTATCCCAAACCAAGGGAAAAATTTTCCGTGAGAGGTCTACCAAATCGGTATCCGAGTATGAAGAAATTGGAAAACAAAAGGGCCATGATCTCGAACTGTAGAAGTACCTAAATTGGGTTCAGGATAAACTGAACGCCCCAAGTGTGTGTGACTTCATGTAAAAGTTCATGGCGCTAAATCCTTGGAACAAGGCCGACAAAGAGAATAATGTATGAAATAGATGTTGAGTGTCACTGGACCATGGGCGGCTCTATCCCGCTTGAAGCTAGCAGCATGCCAGCGCTGCAAAAAAATAGGATCAATCCCACATGCCCTTTCGGAAATCCTCATCAAACTCGTCTAGGCAAATTCATGCAAAGGGAATCCTGAGATAAAAGGTGGAGCCTTCTCCTTTTTCTGAATCCACTTCCAGCTCTCCCCCATGCGCCTTTACAATATCATAGCTAAGGGACAAGCCTAAGCCCGTTCCGGATCCCGTCGGCTTGGTGGTAAAGAAGGGCTGGAAGATTTTGTCCTTTATCGAATCTGGGATGCCTATGCCGTTGTCTTTGATAGATATTTCGACACCGGAAGGAATTTTCTTGCTGCTGATCCCGACTTCAGGTTTGAAGCCATCAATCCCCGATTTGGCTTTTTCGTTGACCGCATAGAAGGCATTGTTTACCAGATTCAGGATTACCCTGCCAAGATCGCCAGCCACGACCTCGACTTTGGGTAGCATTGGGTCGAGGTTTAGTTTTATCTCGGAATTAAAGGATTTGTCCTTTGCGCGAAGTCCATGATAGGATAGTCTTACATATTCCTCAACCAAGCCATTGATGTCGGTCAGCGATTTTTCACTCTGATTTGTCCTGCTGTGTTCGAGCATTCCCTTAACTATGCCGTCGGCGCGCTTGCCGTGAAGCCTGATCCTCGACAGGTTTTGCTTCAGTTCTTCTCCCAGGGCCTTTGCTTCCTCATAGTCCCCTTTTTCCAATTCTTCCTTCATCTCGTCGACCAGCTCCTCACTGACTTCGGAGAAGTTCTTTACAAAGTTGAGCGGGTTTTGGATTTCGTGGGCTATGCCAGCGGTGAGCTCTCCCAGAGATGCCATTTTCTCGGCTTGGATAAGTTGAGCCTGGGTGGATTTCAGCTGATCGTAGGCGGAGATCACATTTTCTCTTTGGGTTCGGATTTCCTCTTTTTGAATCTGTAGCAAGCGGTTTGCCTTTTGCTTGCTAAGGTTGTTACGGAAGAGCGAAATGCTGATGATGACAAACATCGCCAAGCCGCCCAAGGAGGCGAATATGATGATTCGTTGATTGAAAACAGCCGCGTTTTTTAGTTCCGTGTCTTTTTGGAGAAGCTCGATTTCCGCTTCCTTTTTGTCCAACTCATATTCAAATTGGATCTGCTGGATACGCCGTTCTGTACTTGATTTTGCAATTTCCTCTTTTACAGTTTTTGCGTTGATCTCATTTTCGTAGGCGGCCTTGAAGTTTCCGATTTGGGCTTCTGTTTCGGCAAGATTTTGATAGACGTCTACCAATTCATTTTTGGCATCAAGTGCAATTGCCAAGAGTTTAGCTTGCTCGAAGCTATCAATGGCTCCTTCGAAATTCTTCTGTTTGATTTGGGTTTTCGCCAAGCCAATCAGACTTTGCGTCATTTCAAATTTCGCATCCAAAATTTCGGCGATTTTCAGGGCTCTGTTGTGATAGCCGTATGCTTGCTGAAAATTGCCCAACTCAGAGTTGATTTCCCCGAGCTGAGTCAGGGGAAAGGTGGCGTCGAGAGTTCCGTCGCATAGCTCCAAGGCCATTTGGTGAAAGTAGATGGCGGAATCATACTTGGAATCGAGAAAATAGACCTCCCCAATATTCATGGCGGCAATAGCCTCCCCCGACTCCAAGTCTATTTCTCGAAAAACCTCCAAGGATTTTTTGAAATAAGTCAATGCTTCGGCGATGGTATTGCGGTTTTTGCTATATACCGTACCGATGTTGTTGTAAGAGGTACCGATTCTTAGTTTATTGCCCAGCTGCTCAGAAAACTTCAGTGACTCAAAGTGCAGTTCCAAGGCCTTGCTGCTATTTCCCAACATGTAGTAGATAGAACCCAGATTGCTGAGGACATTTGCTTCGCCAGTTTTGTCTTCAATCTCACGGAAAACCTTCAGCCCATCTTGGAAGGTCAGGATAGCTTCCTGAAGCTTTCCTTGCTGGGAATAGGCCCTTCCTTTTGCATTGTATGCATCCGCCAATCCTTTCTTGTAATCTAATTTGAGTCCCAACTGGATGGCGCTATCGAAATTGTCGATTGCGGAACTAGGATCCGTGCCAAGCAACTCAAGCCCCAAATCCACATAGGCGGCGGCCTTTGCACTATCATCCTTCATGTTCCCAATCGAGCTCGATAGACTATCGACTCGAGAGGTTTGAGCCAAGCTTTTATTCCAGAAAGAAAAAGACAACAAAAGAAGAATTAACAAGAATTTATAAATGGTCATAAAACAGTTCTAATTCCCATATTCTATCGGACAGATTAGTCTTATTCAATTTGGTGATTTTTTGGCTAAAAGAAATAATACCTGTTTATGGATCTTTGATGATATGAATGGTTTTCACGCCTCGTAAGGTATTGATATTGATCATGTAGAATCCATGATGCATTTGTGAGAAGTCCAGCTCCAGTCGGCTCTCGTCACTGTGCCAAGTTCTTCGCAATTGATGGACTCTTCCCATCGCATCCAGAACCACCAGTGAGAATTCACTTGGTTCCTCATTCACCAACCCTTTCAAGTTGAGGCTTAGGATATCTCTGACTGGGTTAGGATAGGCGATTAGTTCAATAGCTGATCCGTCTTCTACCAGCGTCGAGTTGCTTTCCGAAACAGAGAGTTCTGGGTATGCTTCATCGGAGAGAGGCGCCGTCCTGGCAGATTCGAAGCCATTCCCCATTGGCCGAATCGCAATCGCTTGCGCAACCCACTGCTCACTTATACTAGCCTTGGCACTCTTGTCACCGGTATTTCCAGCATCGCCTTGAATAAAATAGGACATCATATTTGAAGTCAATCCTTGCTGTTTGTTAGGCTTGTCATATACCTCAATTGTACCGGCTGGAGGTGTCCATGTGGCCTTGGTCTTGTTGGCATAAAACAACATGACTAGGGTATTGCAGTCCGTATTAGTCAGAGAAGGAGCGGTCGCAATCAAAGATTGATTTCCGGAGGAGGCACTGGACGAAACGATAGGCCCATCGGGGTGGTAAATGTCAGCACCTGTAACTCTGGTGATTCCCATCGTCCACTTTGGAGCTTGCTTGATGGAAAACTTATAGAGGTTTGGCTCGCTTGCGCTTTTTACCACTTTATAATAAGTGGCCATCGCGACATGGTTTTTCTGATTGACCCGCTTTATCAAAATCCATTCTTTGTCAAGTGGCGTAACAGAAGGAGTCTCTCCCTTTTCAAACATCAGACCCACGATAAGCAAATCTCCGACTTTGGTGTTGGCTGGTTTCTTAATGGTTGCGGGATTGCTGGTATTTCCCGCACCCATAGCGATTTCAAATTCTCGGATTTCAGGAGCTTCGTTGGCACACCCTACGATCAATAGTGTTTCATACCCTGAACTCGCGAGCAGATAGTTTTCATTTCCAAAGAAGGTGGCCTTTACCCGGTAAGTGCCGGGGTACACCGGAGCTGTAGTAGTGGGACCGTAGATCGTCTCTCCGACCCCTTCATATTCGATCGTAATCAGACTTTGATCCAGCACGTCCTCTATTCCGCCGATGCCATAGGCAAATGCGGTAGCTTCTATCGGTTCACCGATGTAGTCAAATTGTCCTCCTGTAACAGACACTGTCGGAGTTGCCTTTTCGACCGTTAGAATCCCTTTGGTGATATTGCCGATGGTATAATTCGAAGGTTCAAACAACTTGATGGCCGGATCAATCTCGAAAATGCCCGCTGGGATCAAGCCATTGCTTGGAGATGAGGCTTGATTGCCAAAGAGCGAGTAGGAGATGGATTCGACGACGGATTCAGCGTTATCCTCAAGGGTGACTTGGTTTCCTTCGGGATCTAGGAAGCTCGTACTTATCTTAAATCCATCAAATTCGGTAGAGAATTCTGGTTCAGTACCTCCAAATACCACCGTACTTGGGTTTGCAGATGTTTTCGCAGTGAGTGTGGCTGGGTATATTTCCAGGTCAGCCGGCAAGTAAGATGAAATGAAGTTTCTGGTTTCGAAGGTTCCAGGTATTATGACGTGTTGTCCCACGTCCGTGCCGGTCACCATATTAATCGAGAAGAATTCCAGGTTGAAATCATCGTCATTTTCTCCGACCTCCTCGCCAAAATCGTAATATTTGCCGATATCGGCGTTTTCACCTTCCACTGCCAGTTCCAGATCTTTTTCTCCGAAAATTACCAGGTTATTGTTTTCAGCTTCTCCTTCACTTCCTCCGGTGCTGTTAATGATAGTTCTCGAATTGATGATGACCCGGCCATTGATCAAAGTTCGGGCGTTGATCATGGTACGTCCATTGATGATAACCCTTCCGTTGATGAGGGTGCGTGCGTTGATCATCGTGCGCGCATTGATCATAGTTCGACCGTTGATGCTCACATCCAAGAGCTCCTGACTATCCGGGTCATCAAGGTAATCAAGGAATGAAGCCACGGGCACATCAAAAGCAGAGTTGATGATTGGTCTGCCGTTGATAATGGTCCTACTATTGATCATTGTCCTTGCATTGATCATTGTGCGAGCGCTGACCATGAAGCTTTTGTTGACAAAGTTGGCTTTGTTGATGAATGTTCTTCCGTTGAAGATTCCCAGTGGAAGACTGTTATCGTCTGGTCTTTTGGCCAGCTGGAGATCCTGCAGGTATTGGGCAATTATGCCATTTTTCAATCCTTCGACGTCGTTGATCTTAACTTTCCCGTCCATTTCAATCAGATCGGCGGGTATGATCACTTCGAAATCCAATGCATCGCCGATCGATTCTCCATATTCCAAAGCAAGTTGGCCGGTCAGGTCTTTGGGTTTAATAGTGATCGGCAAACCTTCCACTTTGATTATTCCAGGACCGTAATTTCCAAAATCATTGTTCGTACCATCATAGAGCAAGCTTCCATCCTCTTGGGTCACACCTACATAGTTGAAAAAGTCCGAGAAGGTAAATGTAGTTTGCGGGTGTGAGGCTGTGATGATGTAAGTGCCGACGTCGGCCAAGTCTCCGCCGATTGTACTATTAAAGCTGAGTAGTCTCAATGAAGGATCTGGGTTTTCTGGGTTCAATGTGAGCCCCACTTCCTCTAGCGTGAGTTCGCTCGGTACCCATGCGTTGCCGATTCGCTCAAGCACACTAGCTGTAAATGGCTCAAGGATTTGGGCGTACTTTTTGGTTACGTCATCAGCCCTGATTGCTATGGTTTTCTTGACCACATCGAAGAAGTATTCTGGGCCGGCGGATCCACCATCTTGCCCACTGTCAGAGATGGAATTGTTGGTCACAGTGACGCCGGGATTTCCTTCGAATGGAGGTACGGTGACTTCGAGGTAGCCAAAACCAAACTCATCGAGCCCGTAGACGGCACTCAATTGTTCTTCCCGCAAATAGACATTTGAGCCTTCGTAGAGATTTGTTCCACGGATGATCAACTTAAACTCTACCTCACCAGGATTTACTCCTTCATCATATACCAATTCGATATTGTCAGGGTTGGGTGCGGCAAGTGACAGCAATGCTCGGTCAGCCCGAACAAGACCGGCTCCGGACTTGAAGTCCTCTCCCGCTTCGTGCATATCTTGGGCTGTGGATTTGAGTACTCTGCGAATATCGTTCGGCAGGCTAACACCGATGCCACCCTCCCAGTCCGCCGGGTTTGATGCGGGATAATATTTGATGCGAGCCTGTTTGATCAAAGCGGCTACCGCGGCAGCATGGGGAGCGGCAGCTGATGTGCCATAGAAGTTCGGGAAATCGTCGCCTTCTAGGTTAGGAGCGCCGAAACTCACGGTCGTATTTACACCATTGGGAGCGGTGAAATCCGGCTTGGCTCTCAGCTCTCCATTGGTTGTGGTTCCGCCTCTAGAAGAAAAGGATGCTACGGTAAAAGGCTCTGTTCCGCTCGGAACCAAAGCTGGGTCAAAGCCGAAAACGGAAGTATTCGCATAAAGAACAGCTCCCACCGTCATGGCACCTTCAGAATTAGCATGTCCTACAATGGTGGAAGCGTTGATGCCGTTTTGGTCGTTTGGATCGAGCTCGCCTCTGAAAACAACATATTTAAAGTCGATACCCGTATTGCTGTCCAAGTCTGTACAGCTTTCGCACTCTCGGGCTATCACGAGTTCCACGGTAGTTTCTTCGGATACGGTAAATGAAAGAATTTCAATAGGATCACCGTTCGCATTATTCCTATTAAAGCCAAAAAGGGGAACGCCAAAGTCCTTTAGATAGATATCCAAATCGTACAAGCTGCCGACTTGGTCGACCGAGTAGAGTGGATCATCCCATTGAAGCGCGATCATGTAGACGGCGGGACCGTTTTCACCAGGGAAGACCTTGATCGATTGCGTAGTGTTGCCATTGGCAAACTGGTGTATCCGGCCCGACTCAGTCCAGGATCCTTGGTTTAGAGGCAGTTCTATACTAGGGTCGGTGGTGGGAGAAAATGTCCCCTCAAAGGATTTGCTTCCGAAGTTGCCGGCAGAAGTAAAATAGGCGACTCCATTTGCCGTGACTTCATTGATCGCTTTTGCGACTTTTCCATCGCTAAAAGACGGTTCAGTCATATAGGTAATATCGTCCACGAGAATATCACTTCCTGCAGCAGCTAGATCGCGAATCCCTTGGGCAAAATCTCCCGCTGTTACGACCCCTGTGCGAAACGCAAGCTCAGCGCCCGGGGCTATGTCATGGACGATCTGCATCATCGCCCGTCCTTCATCGGTCCCAATCCCAAAACGACTGGGGAGATCCCTAAAAAAATACGTGGTTTCAGGCAGGTCTCCATTGGCGATATCACCAGCCAAGGTATTTACTCCTGGATCGGATCTGGTAGCATAGCTGTCCGAGAAGACACCAATCTTTATACCCGTTCCGTCAATAGGCTGATCCCCCTCAAAATGACTATATCCTGCCCTTACCAAGTTCGAGCGCATCACCCTATCCCCTTGCGTGGTGGTGGCACCCTTATTCGGTACGGGGGGAACAGCTGGCCGAGCGTAGTTGAGTACTTCGGGATATAGGTTTAGATCTGGGAGCTTCGCAATCGGTAAAAAGCCTGCTATAATCAGTGAATTGGGATCCTGTTTGAGTTCTTCTTCGGTTGGGGTTACAAATCCCAGACTTTCGAGAATTGCTTTAGCCTCGGCAAACTTGTCCTTGATGTAGATTACTTCAATCAAGACTTCGTCTCCATCTATATAGAATAATTCGTTGGATTCGACCGATTGGCCGCGATTGAAGATTTCGTGCAATGCACTCAGCTCTGATCCGATGAGATCATAAACTTTCCCTTGGGTGCAGATACCGAAGATTTGGCGGTCGTTGACGGTGACAGACAATATTCGTGTGCTGCTACAGCTCCCTGTTGTCGAAATTTCAATTTCATCTCCATCAGTGACCAACACTGACCCTGGCGTTTCGATGATCTGACCGTTTCGCACGAAAGTCAGTTCACCAAAATCAACCGAGGCATAATCAAAAAGATTGGCAATGGCACTGTTTCCTCCGTTTTCGGTACTGCACAACACAGCGTCCACGACTGACAGACTGGGAGCAGTAACCTGGGTAACCTCAAGGCTGCATTCCGTTGGGCTGCAAGCGCCTTGTTTTTCTATTTCCAGCGAGACGCTACCAGAGCCCGACCATTCTACCGTGATAGAATTAGTCCCTTGGCCGGAAGTAATTTCGCCTGCTTCGGTGACAGTCCAAAAATAAGACTTAGCTCCCTCAGGCGCTGAATATGAGGCAGAAGAACCGGCACAAACTTCGACGTCCCCCTCAATCGCACATTCCGCATCTGTATCTATCACCTTAGAAGCACCCTGTACAGAACGGCTTTGGCTTCCTACAGATTTCCCATTTAGTGAAACAACTCGGGTATGATACGGAGAACCGTCGATGCTAGAGGCTGATTTGCCATCTCCCCAATCCTGTGCTTTAGATATGTGGCCGCCCCATGCAATTACGACGGTGTTGTAGGAGTTTTTTGCACCAAAAACGGAAAAGTATATTTTCAATCTGGTGACGGCATTGTTTGCCGAAGTGTTTTGTTGAAGGACGTATTTGATTTGTTTGATTTTGCCTCCGTAGATGGCGATTTTTCTTTCAGCTTCAGACAGTTGGCCAAAGCTTGTGGAAGGTTGTGGGATACCATTCGGAGTGGGAATTGCCGCAAAATTCGGATAACCTGTTTTTGGAACTACTGACTCGCATATTCTATCGAAGCTTGTGATATAGTCAATTGCATTTTTTCCGTCCTTTTTCGTATCCCATTCTATTTCCAAGGTGTGGTCTCCTGGGCGCAACTTTGAAATCGTCACACGATAGGGAATAGATTGTCCTTCAAAAAAATGGCTATTGCCGGAGTTGGAGTTTCCTGTTGACCAGGTGACGGGGCTTTTCGGTACTTGGCCCACCCCACCATTTTGTCCCTGCTCCAGCTTGACGGTTTGGGAATTTGCGTAGGTAGCAACGAGGAGAAATAGAATCGCCAGTCCCTCACGGAGAGTAGATAATCTTAGCATAATTAGTCTTTAGTCTAAAGAGTCCAATTGTTAAATCGAAATAGGTGTTGTTTAACTCAAGAAGTATCAAAAAGTAAAAAGCAGCATTTATTTGCTATCAAAATACAAAGTTAATCCTGTAAAATGGCTTTTCAGGAAATTAAAAGTTTGATCAAACTATTCTAAACCAATGACTTAAAAGGTTATTCTGCAACAGTGGAGTTATAGAACAAGATTTAACCTTTAAAAAATTTGACTATTCGGCATGTAACGTCATTTTTTTGGAGAATAGCCGTAATAAACAAACATAAAAGACCACTTTAATTTGAGTGGCAGACAACGAGAATACTAGTCAACTATAAGCTTTAATTTCGCCGCTACTTCGGCTTTGTTCCGTTTTTCCGATTCCAAATATCTCTCCACCGCTCCATCAATATTCCATTGGCGACAAAAAATCGCCTGCAGCCTAGACTATTTATTCGGTCACTAAGTTGAGCGAGGAGGTTTGGAGATAGAATGAAATCATTGTGTATGGAATGAGGCAGATTTATTTTACGGCTTTTTGTTTAAGAATCTTTAGAAAGTAATAGACAAGTGTCAAGGCGACAAAGAAGACGGAGAGGCCTGTTTTCTCATATCCAGTAAGATTGGATAGAAAGAAAAGGATTATCCCTGCTGACAGGATCGGAACGGTATATCCGAAAGGAATTTTGAAATACCCGGATTGAGCTACTTGTTTCTTTCGTAACCGGATGACCGAGAGGCAAACCCCAAAATAAACCAGCAACATACTCGCCGAGGCAATTACCGCTAGCTGTCTGAATCCACCAATCGCAGCGAGGGCAAATCCCAGTCCTGCGTAAAGAAGAATGGCCAAATAGGGCGTCTTGAACTTGGAGTGGATAGCAGCCAATTTGTCAATGGGGATAACGCGGTCACTGGCCAAACCGAAAATGACTCGGGGGAGATTGAGGATTTCTCCACTGAGCATACCAAACATGGAAACGCCTGCTCCGATGATAAGCATCGTATAACCTACTGGACCAAATACCACTTGCGCAACCGCGGCCAGAGGAGCTTCTTTCGAGAGGATCAACTGATCTCCAAGTATCCCTTGAGAGACTGTTTGGATCAGGATGTAAAGGATCAGGACGAAGAAAATCCCCAAGAAAATCGCCTTAGGAACGGTTTTTTGGGGGTTTTTGATTTCGCCACCGACAGTCAGTCCAGCGTCCCCGCCCTGAAAGGCGAAGAACAGAATCAAGCAAGCCTCACCGAATTTTTCAAACGTAGGAGCGGATTCCCAATAGAGATTGCTGAAAGAGACGTCTTTCCAGCCGAAAAGAATCAGCAATACCAGAGGCGTGAGTTTGGCAAGGGTGTTGACTTTGACCAGACCGATCCCCTGCTTGACTCCGATGACATTCATGAAGGCCAAGCCGGAAAAAATCACAAACAGCAACAGGACTCGGTTGGCGGAGCCGGAAAATACCGGAAAGGCCAAGCCAATCAATTCTACCAAGGCATTCGCCACCGCAGCATCCGAAAAAACACTTCCGGTAACCATAAAAACGGCAGACAAAAATCCAGTATATGGTCCAAAGGCGGTGGCGACATAGGCATATCCACCACCAGATCGGGTGACTTTACTTCCCGCCTCCGCGAAGCAAAGCATCACCAACGCGATCAAAAATCCACAAAACAGGTACACGACGATCCCCGAAGAGCCCATAATTTCTGCCACGATCGCAGGCAAAACAAAAATCCCAGCGCCAACGATGATGTTGACAATGTTGGCAGAAAGTCCCCAGACGCCAATTTCTCTTTTTAGTTCATTTTCATTCCCCATTTGGCTTTTTTAGTATCCTTTTGCTGCTCCATCTTCGCTGGACGAATCGGCCGCCCCAACCCAAACACCCAATTGCGGCTCGAAGGTAATTCCCATCAAGACACCCAAATTGGTGGTAGGCCTCAAAGTATGTCCCATTTCCTCCAGGGCTTTCCTGGTATCCGGAGACAAAAGATTTCTTTCATAGGTGATTTGATCAGGCAGCCATTGGTGATGGATTTTCATAGCCTCGATTGCCCGGTCTATTCGCATGTCGTAGACCAAGACTGCTAGAACTGTCTGAAAAACCGTGTTGATGATGGTCCTTCCTCCAGGACTCCCGATGACTAAGTAAGGCTTGCCATCTTTGGCTACGATCGTGGGCGTCATGCTGGACAGCATTCGTTTCCCAGGAGCGACGAGATTGGGATTGGAGCCGATTAGTCCCGTGGAGGTCGTGACTCCAGGAATTGGATTGAAGTCACCCATTTCATTGTTGAAAATGAAACCCAGTTTGGAAGATCCCATTTTTACGCCATAGGAATTTTCGAGGGTATAAGTCATAGAGATGGCGTTTCCATCCTTGTCCACTACCGAGAAATGCGTGGTATGATCTCCCCCATACAGCTGCCCATAGCGGGACGAGTCACTTTTCGAGGCTTTGTTCAGATCCAGATTTTTGAATCTCGCTTGCGCAAATTCCTTGGAAATCAATTTTTCCACAGGCATTTCCGGATTGAAGTCCGGATCTCCCAAAAATTCCGCCCGGTCGGCAAAAGCCCTACGCATGGCTTCTGCAACCAAATGAACGTAGACCGTGGAGTTGAACTCGACTTTGGAAATATCCGCTGCTTCCATCAGGTTCATCATCTCTATAAGCGCTACCCCGCCCGAGCTCGGTGGAGGCATGGAGAAAATCTCAAAATCTTTAAACTGCGTCTTCAGAGGTTTGCGCTCCACCGCTTCATATTTTGCCAGATCCTCTTGGGTGATGATCCCGCCATTGGCTTTCATGTAGGATTCGATTTCAGCGGCGACTTTTCCTTTGTAGAATCCGTCACGACCATGATCCCGGATTTCCTCCAGAGTTTTTGCAAGGGCGGCTTGCTTCCAGAGCTCTCCCGGAGGGACGATTTCTCCATCTGAACCTCTGAAATAGTCCTTCATGATGTCCCAAGACTCGTCTCCATTGGACATGCGAGTGGCGGCCCGATACAGTCCCCAAGACATGGGAAAGCCTTTTTTGGCTAGTTTGATGGCGGGGTTGACTAGGTCCTTCCAGGGAAGTTTCCCATGTTTTTGGTGTGCCTGATAGAGGCCGGCGACGGTGCCGGGAACTCCTACCGAGAGTAGGCCTTGGTGGTTGGAGTTGTCTTTGATTTCGCCTTTTTCATCCAAAAACATGGTAGGGCTGGCGGCTAGGGGAGCCTTTTCCCTGAAGTCAAACGTGGTCACTTCCCCGTCTGAATTCATGAAGACGATGAATCCGCCACCGCCTATATTACCTGCTTCTGGGTGGGTGACTGCCAAGGCAAAAGCTGTGGCGACAGTGGCGTCGATGGCGTTTCCACCCTTTTTCAAAATATCAACCCCGATCTCTGAGGCTAAGTAATGATCTGAGACGACCATTCCGTTTTTGCCATAGGTCTGGGAAAAAGTGGTTTTTGAAAATCCGAACCCTAGTAAAAATGCGGTGAGCGTGTAAAGTGTAAATCTCATAAGGTGCTTCAAGTGTAATCTTTTTTATGGTTTAGTTATGGCTGTGCTCCAAGCGATGCTTTTTCAGAATATCCTCGCCGAAATTGTTTCCCTTTTCCCTCCAAATTGTGTGGATATGATTGGCATTGTCCAGAAAGCCGACGTTGTCGTATTCGATCAGAAAATCCGGAGAGTGAATGACGTAATAGTGTGGTTTCATGGGTTCATAGCTCCCAATCCAAGCAAAATAGACTTCATTCATCCCTCTGGCGTGAAGCTTGGCCAGATATTCCTCCACTTTGGCAGGATGTAGATTTCCAATGTATTCTTCGATCAGATAGTGAAGGATTTTCTGCTGGCCCTCGTTTAGTTCCGCACCCTTGATGCCCTGAAATTCCTCCAGCCATTGCGGGCGCCCAGGACTGGTGATGATGTCCGTGGGCACTTTTCCCTCTAAGGTTGCTTTCGCCTTTTGCCCTTCGTCCAGTGCATTGATCAACCAAAACCCATAGTCCTCTTCCTTGCTCAAAGGTCTGAGTCCGGCATATTGTGTATCCTCCACGACAGCGGGATCAGAGCCTAGGAAGAAGGGCGTCATGGTGAACTGGTCTCCCGCCCCCGTCAAATTGATCGAGATGTGGTGGCCTTCAAATTTTAACCCCCATTCGTTGTCGGCTTCTGGGTTCCCGGCGAGCGCCACGTAGTAGTTTCCATAGTCCCAATTAAGCCCGCGGATCATCTTGATCGCGTTTTCATTGATTTGGCCCCGGTTGAACTGGATCTCAAAGAGCTCGTGAAGAATGTCATCCACCTGCATGATGGAAAATGTTTTCAAGTAGCCTTGGGAGCTCAGCATAGCACTCAGTATTTGGTGAAAGGCGATCTTGCTCCGCTCCGAAAGATCCCCGTACCTAACTCCGGACCTTGCGGCTAAACCCAAAGGCAGATTAGTCCACTGGGTGCGGGTGCTGTCCTCCATGGCGAATAGGATTTGGCTTTTTTGGCCTTCTTCCAGAGATTCCAGGAAAATGAGGGTTTTTGCCCTGATTTGGTCGATGGACTGCGCGTGGAGTGCTGGGCTAAATGCCCAAAGAAGTAATGCGATAAGGAATAAGAACCTCATGGAGTGACGTGTTAAAGAGTAACAGGGCGTGGGTAAATGCTCCGGATAGTTGGCGATTCATGCGATAAAGCGCCGGAACGAATACTAATCGTACTGTTTGCTGTTCGGGTTTTTGGATGCCTGGTATTTTTGGCAATAGCCAATACTACCTATGATGCACAAAGGAATCCTGAACATCGAATAGCAGCTTTTACTAAAAAAGCATTTCTGAAAATATGAAAAAATCGGGAAGTTCCAATTTGAGGATCAGGCTGCAGTGGGCAAGGCAAATTGGTCTTCCCGAATGGAAGGGGATTATTTATTGAGGAAGATTACCATAAGACTACTACCATACGAAATGGTTTTAGGCTGGCTGATTCCGGAATAGCTTTTGGATTTTGCAGCAATACCAATGTCAGTCCCTGGCGGTTTTGGAATATGGGGTGGAGAAAGAAGAAAAAGGAGATGGATCAGACCATCTCCCAGGGCTCAGATAGACTCTAGAAGTGTCCTGAAGGCAACTGCCCGATCTTGGTATCGTTCGGTGGTTTTTGCCCGGAGTAGAGCCGCATGCTTTCGTTCGTACTCCATCATTTTATCGATGCTCTCCGTGAAATACTGGATGCAATAATTGGTGGAGCCATCCTCGGAATCGTGAAGAAGGCGAAAAAACTTATGCTCATGAAAAATGCCAGTTTCGAGTACTTCGGGAATATGCGTGTCCCTCATCCAAGAAACAAAGTCGTCTTCGATGTCCGGGGTCACGTTTATGGTGATATTGTACAGAATCATAAGTGAAGAAAGGGGTTTTGGTTACTTTTGCTGCCAACAAAAAGCGGCTTCCAAAGTTAAGCATCCCGAGACGAAACTTAGGCCTCTAATCCCATTATGCACAAATATGTCCCTTCTAGGGGAGAACCCCGAGTCTCCAGATTGTTGATTGGAAAAATTGTAATCGTAGCACTCTATTTGGTTGGGGCCATTGGTCTCAGCCTCCCTGGCTACCAAGAGCTTTTTTTAGGCCTCACACCAGCACAACTACTGATCACGCTCTTTCTGGTGCTGTTCTACCACCGGGGGTGGAATGATGCCTTTCCGATCTATGCGGCAGCGGCGTTTTGGATAGGATTTGGGTCCGAACTGATCGGCATACACACTGGATATCTTTACGGGGACTATGTGTACGGCAAGACCTTGGGTCCAAAACTTTGGGAAGTGCCTATCGTCATTGGTGTCAATTGGTTTGTACTCAGCTACCTCACCGGTACGGTTTTCCACAAGATTCCAAATGATTACTATGCGGCGTTTTTGGGAGCTTTGGCGATGACGGCTTTGGATTACATCATGGAGCCGGTCGCCACGGTTTTGGATTTTTGGGTGTGGAAATTTGACATCATCCCTCCAGCCAACTATGCGGGATGGTTTGGGGTGTCCTTTCTGATCCATTTGATCTATCGAAAGGCAAATTTTGAAAAGGCTAATCCCATCGCAGCATTTCTGCTGATGGCCATGATTCTGTTCTTTACTATATTGAATTTTACGTTGGGCGTATGAATCGGAGCAGATGTCTGGTCCAAGGAGATTCAGCTGGAAAAATTTTTGGGGAAAAAATAGTTTGTAACAAAACGACAGCATTGTTGTTGTTTCGATAATGGTCAACGCAATAGCATTTATAGCGATCGGTTTTGTCTTGATGGAGCTTGCAGGTTGGATTATCCACAAGTACCTGATGCATGGTCCGCTGTGGATGATCCACCAGACCCACCATCGGCCATCCAAGTCATTCTTTGAATTGAATGACTTGTTTTCCGTGCTTTTTGGATCTATTGCGGTGATCTTGATCTTCAAGGGACTTGATGCGATGGACTATAGGTTTTGGATGGGAGTGGGAATCAGCATCTATGGGGTGCTGTACTTTATCCTTCATGACGTTTGGGTGCATAGACGTCTGAAGTGGTTTGGCAAGCCGCGCAATCCCATTCTTAGAGGAATATTCAAAGCCCATCAAGCCCATCACAAAACCAACAAGAAGGAGGAGGCGGTTTCTTTTGGACTCTTTCTGGTACCCAGGAAATATTTTAAAGAAGACGAGGAGTGAGCACTTATTCGATCAAGGATCTGGAACAGCTGTCGGGTATCAAAGCGCATACCCTTCGCATTTGGGAGCAACGGTACAATCTGCTCAACCCGAAGCGGACGGAGACCAACATCCGATACTACGATGATGAGGACTTAAAGCTGATATTGAACGTGGCCTTTCTCAATGAAAATGGCTATAAAATCAGCAGGATCGTGGCAATGCCCAGACGCGAGATCAAAGCGGAGGTGCTGAGGATGACCGAGGAATCACTGAAGCAGGACGACCAGTTACATGCCTTGACTTTTTGTATTATCGACATGGATGAGGAGGGTTTTGAGCGGGTTTTCAACGCCTGTATTGTCAAGCTGGGCTTCGAACAGACGATGCTTGACGTCATCTATCCTTTTATGTCCAAGATAGGAGTCCTTTGGCAGACCGGCTCGATCACCCCAGCCCAAGAGCACTTCATTTCCAACCTTGTTCGCCAAAAACTAATCGTGGCAATTGACGCGCTCACTCAGCTAAATACCGGCAAAAAGTTTCTGCTTTTCCTGCCCGAGGGCGAGCTTCACGAGATTTCCCTTCTTTTTTCCTGCTTTTTAATCAAAGCTAGTGGGCACAGAGTGGTGTATCTTGGACAAAGTACGCCCCAAGAAGACTTGAGGATGGTTTATCGAGTTCATCAGCCGGATTATATGCTTACTGTATTGACGTCTGCGCTGTCTTCCGAGACGACTCAAGAATACGTCAGTTCGCTTTCTGCACAGTTTCCTGATACACAGCTGCTCGTATCAGGCTATCAAGTGATAGCCAAGGATTTGGTTTTTCCGTCAAATGTCCGTCTGATGCGTCACTTCGCTGACTTCAAGGAGATTTTGGGCGAAATCAGTTCCGTGGCACAGGAAAAATAAGCTAGTTGTCCAATAGGCCCCGCTGCCGATGAGTTGGTGCTTTTCCTCTCAAACCGGGCAGGCAGTCCAAACTTCGCGTTTCATTTCCCAGACATTTTACTGGATTGGCAATGGCAGCTTTCAACACGGGTGTTCATGTTTTTTCCGCCGCCACTAAGATAAAAGGCAGCATGCCCGTTTACCCATAAATGTCGAAGCAATCAGCCTTGAAAGGGCATTTTGGAGCCGATTGTAACTCCAATTTTTTTGAACTAGTGCTAAGGAGAAACGTCGGAAGCGAGTAGCAAGCGCATGAGAAGCCGACCTTAGCGATTATTTTGTTTAAAGAAATGCAAGAAAATTTAAACAAAACCTTGCATCTTTGTTTAAGTATATTTAGATTTCGTTAAACAAAATGGTTTCCAAATGACAACTCTAGAATTTAGCTACTCACTAAACAAAGCCTCCGGCTCGCTGAAACCTTTTGCAATGAGGTTGACTCGTGATGCCGACGATGCCAATGACCTGCTCCAAGACACCATCCTCAAAGCTTTTTCCAACAAGGAGAAGTTTGCGGAGGGCACCAACTTGAAAGCATGGCTCTATACCATCATGAGGAACACTTTCATCACCAACTATCAGCGAGCAGTGAGAAGGGGAACTTTTGTCGATACCACCGATAATCTTCACTACATCAATTCCGGTGGACAGGTGATTGAAAATGGGGCGTTTGGAGCCTTTGCCCTGACAGATATCCATGTCGCGATCGATAAGCTGGATGATGTCTACAAAACGCCGTTTCAGATGTTTTTTCGCGGATTCAAATACCATGAGATAGCCGATGAGCTTCGCATTCCCATTGGAACTGTGAAAAATAGAATCCATATTGCCCGTAAGCTGCTCAAGGACGCCTTGGAGGTTTATATGCATAAAAATTGATCCCATGCCCCAAAAACACATCGTGGTGATCGGGTCTGGATTTGCCGGGCTCTCGGCAGCCACACATTTGGCCGATAGGCCGGGCTGCAAGGTCACCCTTTTGGAAAAAAATGACTCTCCCGGGGGAAGGGCCAGAAAATTTCAGGCCGAGGGATTCACGTTTGACATGGGGCCGAGTTGGTACTGGATGCCGGATGTTTTTGAACGGTACTTTGCCCGTTTTGGTAAGAAGCCCTCGGACTATTATGAGTTGATCCGTTTGGATCCCTCGTATTCGGTCATTTTTGGAGAAGGGGAGATTCTCGATATTCCGGCTGACTTGGACCAATTCAAAGCCATGCTTGAGGAAATCGAGCCTGGGGCGGCAGAGCAGTTGGACAGGTTTCTAGCACAGGCAAAATATAAATACCAAGTAGGAATCCATGATTTGGTTCACCGACCCAGTCGGTCGCTTTTTGAGTTTGCCTCACCGTCTCTCTTGATGGACGTGATGCGTCTGGATATCTTCCAATCCATGGCAAAGCACATACGCCGATTTTTTTCCCATGAAAAGATCATTCGAATCATGGAGTTTCCGGTGTTGTTCCTTGGAGAAACCGCCGAAAACATCCCTGCACTCTATAGCCTGATGAACTATGCTGATATTGCCCTAGGTACCTGGTATCCCAAAAAGGGCATGCATGAGATCATCCGCGGGATGGTAGCCCTGGCAGAGGAAAAAGGAGTAGATATTCGCTATGGAGCAGAGGCCGAAAAAATCGAAGTGACAGACGGGCAGGCAAAATCTATCCGACTGAAGTCCGGAGAATTGATCGATGCAGACGTGGTGGTGGCAGGGGCAGACTACCATCATGTGGATAGAGTTCTCCTGCCCCGAGGATACAGCAACTACTCGGGAAAATACTGGGATCAGCGGGTCTTGGCGCCGTCCAGCTTGCTTTTTTATCTGGGAGTGGGCAAGCGGCTTAAAAATCTACGACATCACAATTTGTTTTTCGATGAGCAGCTGGGTCCGCATGCGGATGCGATCTATAAAAATCCTCGGTGGCCCGAAAAGCCGCTTTTTTATGCATCAGTTCCCTCCATTACAGACCCTACAGTCGCACCAGAAGGAATGGAGAATTTGTTTTTGTTGATACCCTTGGCACCAGATCTTCATGACTCCGTGGAGATGCGGGAAAAATATTATGAAATAATCATGGATCGTCTGGAGAAAGTCACCGGACAGGATATTCGATCCCATGTGGTCTACAAGAGGTCCTACGCACACAGCGATTTCAAGAGCGACTATCACGCCTTCAAAGGCAATGCCTATGGCTTGGCTAATACGCTGGCACAAACGGCGCTTTTAAAGCCTTCGCTTAAAAACAAAAAGGTCAGAAATCTGTATTACACTGGACAGTTGACCGTTCCGGGGCCCGGTGTCCCACCTTCCTTGATTTCCGGGGAGGTCGTGGGCGGAGTAGTGATGAAAGAACACGATTTATAGATAAACAGGTATATTATAGCAATGGACTCAATCGCACTTTTTGACCAAACTTCGCTGGAATGCAGTCGCCTGATCACCCATCGGTATAGCACGAGCTTTACCTTGGGTATCAAGACGATGGACAGAAAATTCCATATGCCCGTTTACGCCATTTATGGTTTTGTCAGGTATGCGGACGAAATCGTCGATACCTTTCACGAAAAGAATAAAAAGGAACTCTTGGCCCGATTTAAAACTGACACTTATCTAGCCATAGAGAGTGGGGTATCCCTCAACCCGGTACTCCACGCCTTTCAATTAGTAGTAAATCGCTATCAAATCGACCGGGATCTGATCGACGCATTTCTCCACAGTATGGAAATGGATCTTGACTTCCATACGTATGACGATTCGCGGTATTCAGAGTATATCTATGGATCTGCGGAGGTAGTCGGGCTGATGTGCCTCAAGGTCTTCTGCGAAGGCAATTCGGAATTGTATGAACGCCTGAGGGAACCGGCCTGTAAGCTCGGCTCTGCGTTTCAGAAAGTCAATTTCCTACGTGACATCAAGAGTGACTTTGAAGAACGCGGAAGGGTATATTTTCCCGGCGTGGACTATCGGTATTTTGACAATGCGATGAAAGCCGAGATAGAGGAGGACATCCGCAAGGATTTCGCCGCCTCTCTGGTCGGTATAGAGAAGCTACCCTCGGGAGCTAAGCTTGGCGTAAGGATCGCGTATCTCTACTACCAAAAGCTATTTGAAAAAATCAAAGCCATGCCCGCGTCTACCATCACCGAAAAGCGCGTCAGAATCCCTAACTCCCAAAAGCTGTCCCTGCTGCTGGGGACTTATTTTGAGACGAAACTCGGCATGCTCTAATGGAAAAATACCTCTATTCAGGAGTGTTGTTGTTTGCCGTTTCCTATCCGCTAGCCCAGTCATTTGAGCATAGGATCCGCTACTCCTCGCAGTGGTATGCGCTGATGCCTGCCTTGTTGATCTCGGCTGCTGTATTCCTCGTCTGGGATTATTGGTTTACCCAAGCCGGTGTCTGGGAATTCAATCCACGCTATGTTTTGGGTGTCTTCCTCTATGGGCTTCCGTTGGAGGAGATTCTGTTCTTTTTTGTGGTTCCATTCGCATGTGTTTTCATCTACGAGGTTTTGAACTACTACTTTCCCAAGGATTTTTTGTTGCCCTTTGCCAAGCCTTTCGTCTACGTGATGATTCCTTTTCTTCTCGGATTTGGACTGCTTCATCTGGACAAGCTCTATACTTCGGTCAATTTCCTGTTTGGAGCGGCTGTCCTTCTGCTACATTTCCTCGTTTTTGGAGACCGCTACCTAGGTAGATTTTTGTTCGCTTACTTGATTCATTTGATCCCCTTTATCATTTGCAACGGAATCCTTACTGGCGGGCTGACACCTGAGCCGGTGGTGATCTACAACAACGCAGAAAATTTGGATATCCGGATTTGGACGGTTCCCATCGAGGATACTGTTTATTCCATGTCCTTGCTTCTGCTCAATATCAGTATTTACGAAAAGATCCGGAGTAGAAAACAATTGCGAACCTCAAAGGTTTATAGGGTATGAAAGATCTCCAGGTACAAATAGACACGCATTCAGGGTTTTGCTTTGGAGTCGTCTACGCGGTCGAAATGGCCGAGGAGATTCTGGATGAGCACGGTTACCTCTATTGCTTGGGTGATATCGTACACAATGATGAGGAAGTAGCCCGCCTGACGCGGAAGGGCTTGAAAATCATAGACCATGGCGATCTCTATGGCTTGTGCAATGAAAAAGTCCTGATTCGCGCCCACGGTGAACCACCAGCTACCTATGAGCTCGCGCTGAAAAACAATCTGACCCTGATTGATGCCAGCTGTCCAGTCGTCCTGAAGCTCCAAAATCGTATAAAAAACTCTTTTGACAAAGGGGAGCCTATCTACATTTATGGCAAGCACGGGCATGCCGAGGTCGTAGGTCTTTTGGGCCAAACCAACAACCAAGCGGTGGTTTTTCAGGATTTGTCAGAGCTGGATATTGCTCGTCTGCCCAAAAACCTCACACTTTACAGCCAGACTACCAAGAGCACCGACAAATTCTACGAAATCAACCAGACGCTCAACGAAGCCGGTATTTCAGTCAGCACCAACGATACCATATGTCGCCAAGTCTCCAACAGGGACAAAGAACTAAGGGAGTTTGCCCGTAAGTTTGACAAGATCGTATTCGTCTCCGGCTCCAAGTCATCCAACGGAAAGGTACTCTTCAAAGCCTGTACGGAAAGCAACCCCAATACCTTTTTCGTATCCAATCCCGATCAGGTAGATCAAGAATGGTTTGGAAAAAGCGAAACAGTGGGTATCTGCGGTGCGACATCGACTCCGATGTGGCTCATGGAGCAGGTGAGGGACAGACTCCTCAGCTTTTGATTACCTTTACCCTGTGATGAATACCTCCCAAATTTCACACTCCAAGACGCTTGACCCGAAAGGAATGTTTATTGGCTGGTCTATCATTTTGTTTTGGGGTCTTTCATTGGAATTTCTGCTCCGCTATCCACTTTCTTGGACGGATCCTCTTGTTTATTTGGGCGTTTTGATTCAAATGCATCTATACACCGGACTGTTTATTACAGCCCACGATGCAATGCACGGTGGAGTGTCTTCCAACAAAAAGTTCAACCACTTCACCGGCTGGGTGGCAGCGATCCTCTTTTCCTTTAATTTTTACTGGAGGCTTTTTCCCAAGCACCATGCACACCATCGGCATGTGGCGACAGCGGACGATCCGGACTATCATCCTTCGGGAAAGTTTTGGCGTTGGTATCTGGCCTTTATCCGGCAGTATGTCACTTGGCAGCAGATCTTGCTGATGGCGGTAGCTTTCAATTTGCTCAAGCAGTTTTTTCCTACGGAAAACCTGATCCTTTTCTGGATGTTACCGGCCGTCCTCTCTACCTTTCAATTGTTTTATTTTGGCACCTATCTTCCCCATCAGGGTGAAATCGACAATACCCACCATTCGCACACACAACAAAAGAACCACCTTTGGGCTTTTTTGACTTGCTATTTTTTTGGCTATCACTACGAGCACCATGATTCCCCAGGCACGCCATGGTGGAGGCTATGGCGACTAAAGGAAAAATGAGGATACGCGCTGGTATTGACATGATTCAAAAAAAGACAGAACCCTAAACAATCACCGACTAATATTGCTTTACTGGAAAACCTACACTCCGTGAACTTTAGAATTACGCTTTTGGTCTTTTTCTTCCTCCCCATCTCCCTTTTTGCTCAGGGTATTCTCAAAGGAAGAGTTTTCAATCCTGTAAACAACGAGCCCGTGCCATTTGCCAACGTACTTATCTTGGGTACTGAGCTAGGCGGAATATCCGACGAAAACGGCAACTATGAAATCTCCAGTATCCCGCCTGGACTTTACAACGTCAGGGCAAGTTTTGTGGGGTTCAAGCCCCTGACCCAGTTCGAGGTGCAGATCTCGCTGGCCCGCTCGGTGCAGCTGGACTTTGCCTTGCAGGAAGAGGCTTCTGAGCTGAGTGAAGTGGTGGTGAGTTCGGAGTTTGTGCGATCGGAGGAGACGCCTATCTCGGCGAGAAAGCTCAACACCAACGAAATCGAGCGCTATCCGGGTGGCAACCGCGACATCTCCAAAGTAATCCAATCGCTTCCTGGCGTAGCATCCACGGCGAGTTTCCGAAACGACATCATCATCCGGGGAGGCGCTCCCAATGAAAACAAGTTCTTTGTGGATGAGATCGAGGTGCCGGTGATCAACCATTTTGCCACGCAAGGCTCATCGGGCGGACCGGTGGGCATCCTGAACGTGAACTTGATCAAAGACGTGGAGGTGGTCACAGGTGGATTCCCCTCGGATCGCATGGACGCGATGAGTTCATTTTTTGAATTCCAGCTGAAAGAAGGCAGAAGGGATAAAATGGCCACGCAACTAACACTCGGAGCCTCGGAGCTGACGCTTTCCAACGAAGGTCCACTGGGGGAAAAGACCACCTACCTGCTCTCGGCCCGGCGATCGTACCTTCAGGGACTTTTCAAGCTTTTGCAGCTTCCTTTTTTGCCGACTTTCAATGACTTTCAGCTCAAAACCACGACCAAGCTCAACGATAAGACCGAACTGACTTTCATAGGCCTTGGTGCAATTGACAAGTTTGTGCTCAACGAGGAGATTCCTGATGGGGAATCTGAGGAAGAGCTGGAAAACCGGCTTTATCTGTTGGACGTGCTTCCGATCCAAAACCAATGGAACTATGCAACTGGAGTCAAGTTGAAGCGATTTCGCGAAAATGGCTTTTGGACTTTTGTCCTCAGCCGAAATATGCTCAACAATCAGTCATATAAGTACGCCGGAAATGACGAAAGCGGGCCGGGAAACCTCCTGTTCGACTATTCTTCCCAAGAATCGGAAAATAAGTTTAGAGCAGAAAACAGCATCTTTGGCCAAGGCTTTACGATAAAATACGGCTTCAATTACCAATACTCCAGGTACTTTATCAGCAACTACGACCGCTCCACGCTTGCGGCGAGCGGCGAGGTGATCGATGTGGAGTCCAAGACGAATTTCAACCAGTATGGTGCCTTTATATCCGGCAGCAAAAACTTCCTCGGTGACCGGCTTTTGATAAGCGGCGGCATTCGGGTGGATGGTGCGGACTTCGCCGAGACCGCTTCCAATCCTTTGAATCAGATCAGTCCCAGGATCACATTTTCCTACCAGCTTAGACCCAATTTCTTCGCGACTGCGAATGCCGGGATCTATTACCAAAAGCCACCTTACACCGTTCTCGGCTATCGAAACAACGAGGGAGAGCTGGAAAATCAAGACGGCAACGTACGCTTCATCCGTAATTCCCACCTCATCGCAGGTTTAGAGTGGATGGTTCCGGACAAAAACCGGCGATTTACCCTAGAGGCTTTCTACAAAAAATACAGCAACTATCCTTCTTCCGTCCGCAACGGGATCTCATTGGCCAATCTAGGGGCCGATTTTGGAGTGATCGGCAATGAGCCCGTCGTTTCTAATTCTGAAGGGCGAGCATACGGTATGGAGTTTTTAGCCCAGCAGCGTTTGTTCAATGATTTTTATGGGATTGCTGCACTGACCCTGGTCCGAAGTGAATTTACTAACCCGAATACTGATGGCTATGCACCTTCGGCTTGGGACAACAAGTTTATCGTGAGTCTCACGGCAGGCAAGCGATTTGGCAAAAACTGGGAAGTCGGCGCGAGGTGGAGATTTTTGGGCGGAACGCCCTACACCCCTTACGACTTGGAGGAGTCCAGCCTGATCGTCAACTGGGACCTGAGAAATGCCGGAATCTTGGACTACTCGCAGATTAATGCCGTCCGCTTGGATCCTTTCCACCAGCTCGATATTAGGATTGACAAAAAGTATTATTTCCGTCGCTGGAATCTCAATTGGTATGTCGATGTTCAAAACCTCTACAATTTCCAAGCGGAGCAGCCGCCAGTTCTTGTTCCGGTCAGGGATGCCTCGGGAAATATCCTCATCGATCCCAACGATCCCAGTAGATACCAACTCAAGCTATTGGAAAACCCAGCGGGAAATGTCCTACCGACGGTGGGAATCATTGTGGAGTTTTAGGCTTCAGGCCTCAACTCGGCTAGAAGTTTGATGATGCGGTCTGCCTTGGCTTGGTCGTTGTCGGCGCTATAGATGAATTCTACCCACTCCTTCTGTTTGGCTTCGCTCAGTTTTTGGAAAAGCGGGAGTTTTCCCGGATCGTCCTTTAGGCAATCGATCAGTTCTTCGGGGATGGATGAAGGGATGTCTTCCCGAAACAGCCTCAGTCGCACCACATCGCCTTCTTCTTTTCCAATGTGTGTTCGGATGGGTTTGGATATGGGGAGAAAAAGTATCCCCTTTTTCATGGGCATGAGGTGTTTTCCGACAAATTCAAAGTCGTCCACCGATCCGTTGAGTTTGACCATTCCAAAAGCCTTGCCTCCTGGCAATTGGCTAACGGGTACGCGTAGGAAGGTCCAACCTCCCTTGCCAGGAAAGCGCTCCAGCAAAAATTCTCCTTCCAGTATCAGTTCCATAGCAAAAAATAGAGCGGGTTTCCCCGCTCCGGTCATCAGTGGTAAGTGATCAATTGAATCTCCATCGTATGTTGAGGCCGAAGCCACCGGCATCAAAGCTGGTTTCCTCGACGATGATAAAATAAGGTCTCCAGTCCAGGCCGATTGTCAGAGGAACTTCGGAAAAGGGGTATTCTGCACCAATCTCCCCCGCTACACCAAACTTGAAATCATTAGCCAGAAATAAGGAAGGACCAAAACCGGCGTACCATTTGAAATCCGAGGTGGAGATGTCGTCATAGATTGGGTTCCAAAGTGCGTCAATGCCGACACCATCGTTGCCGAAGCTGACGTCAGCATGGATTCTGCTGAAGTCGCCCAGGGCAAACACCCCGTCAACGGCGACATTGTTGCCATTAACATTTCCGAATCGAATACCCACCTCCTGAGCTTGGGATTCCAGCGCAGCGAAAAGCCCCAAGAAAAGGACGAAGGAGAAAACTTTTAAAAGTTTCATAAATAAATCAGTTTGTATTGTGATAGGTTGGTTTGTAAAAAAGCCTTCCGATTTCCCGAAAGATCTTGCTGCGATCTAGCTAAAATTGCGCCAATTGTAAAGATGAGCCGAAAAATCAGAGCTTCTGAAGGGCTTGGCGGAAAGGAAAAAAAAGCGCGGGCTTTTTCCCGCGCTCGTCATTTCTAATTCGAAGTAGTGCTACTGCCTCCACCACCAAATCTCCAGCGGATGTTTAGCCCAAACTGATCTGCCAGAAAGTCCGTGTCTTCCACGATTCGGAAGTTGGGTCGCCAGTCGGCGCCGATCACGATCGGGATTTCGGAAAACGCATATTCCACCCCGATCTCACCGGCTATCCCGAAGGCGAATGGGTCTCCGAAAAAGAAAGACGGACCAAAGCCGGCGTACCAATTGAAACTGCTGCTGGCAACCGGTCGGTAGAGCGGGTTCCATAGCGCATCGATACCGACACCATTGCCACCGAAGCTAACGTCGGCATGAATTCTACTGAACTTTCCCAATCCAAAGACTCCGTCAATGGCGACGTTATTTCCTGAAAAGTTGCCAAAACGGACACCTAGTTCCTGAGCGTTGCTCTCAAGTGAGGCTGCAAAAGCAAAAAATGCAACCAAGCTGAAGATCTTTAAATATTTCATCTTTTTTATGGATAAATGATAAAAGAAAGACTACCCATGAAAACATTACTTTTTTTCAACTAATCGGTTGTAGGAGAGAGGTTTTTGTAGACAATGCCAGCCAAAACAGCTCCTACAATTGGGGCAACCCAAAAAAGCCAAAGCTGCTGTAGGTAGATACCACCTGCGAAAATCGCTTGAGAAGTGCTTCTTGCCGGATTTACGGATGTGTTTGTTACTGGAATGCTGATAAGGTGTATCAGGACCAAGCAAAGACCGATGGCCAAGCCGCCAAAACCCGCTGGTGCTTTGGGATGGGTAGCGCCGAGAATCACAAAAAGAAAAATAAACGTCATGACAACCTCTGTGACAAGCGCTGCGGTCATGGAATAGCCTCCGGGAGAAGCTTCACCAAAGCCGTTGGAAGCGAATCCGCCCAAGTCGACCCCGGCCTTGCCCGTAGCGATCACGTACAAAATTCCTGCTCCCGCGATCCCGCCGAGTACTTGCGCAATGATATAGGGAAGCAATTCCTTCGAGTCAAATCTACCTCCAATCCACAAACCCACCGAAACGGCTGGGTTGAGATGACAACCAGAAATATGGCCTATCCCATAGGCCATAGTCACCACGGTCAAGCCAAAAGCAAGAGAGACGCCGGCAAAGCCGATCCCGAGCTCAGGAAATCCTGCCGCCAACACGGCACTGCCACATCCTCCCAAGACCAGCCAGAGGGTCCCGATAAATTCCGCTACTAGTTTTTTCATGATAAAAGGATTTAAGGTTGTTAAAAATTGATAGGATAAAAGATACTAAAATGGACTCAACAATCAGATTGTAAAATATTTACCAGAGTGTTTCTACTTCGTTAAAAAAACCGGTGCTAGTTGCGTCCGGATCAGCGTGTCGGTCAAGATCCGCTGCTCCTTACTCTCCCAATTCATCAGCACGATGTGGTATTGGTTTGTGATGGTGTCTTGAAACTGGTCAAAGACTAGCCATTTGCCGTCCGGACTCCAGTCGTGGTAGACCTCGTCTTTTCCGCTGTTGGACAATTGCCTTCCGTTTGATCCGTCTGGACTGACAGCAAAGATGAAGGTGTGGTTGCCGCGGGAACTTGCATAGGAGATGAAGTTCTCGGTAGGATGCCACTTTAGCGCACCCGCCTTGTATCCGTGGCCGAGAGCCGCGGAGTCTTGGGCGGGAAAATGGGTCAGCTGCCGCTCTCCGCTACCGTCCCGGTTGATCAGGAAGACTTCCGGAAAGATCCCCTCAACTTTTGTTTTGGGGCTTTTGACAAATGCGATCTGTGAACCGTCTGGAGAAAAAACAGGATCCTGAAAATGATGAAGTGTATCACTGATCAGAGGTTTGAAGCTGCCGTCATCCAAATCGATGATAAAAAGCTGATATCGGGTAGTGGGTGCTGGCCGTGCCGAAACGACCATTTCATTCGTATTTGGATCTATATCCATCCAACTGTCTTCCAGACGAAGGCCACTTAGTTTTTTCACCGCAGTCCCTTCCGCGCTCATTTCATACAGGAAAAAATTGCGGTAAGCAGTATCCCTGTCACTGATGAACCCGCATTATGCATTAGAGTAAGTATAGGGTTGGCTGAGATTAGAGATTTG
>CAZTJM010000052.1:0-28504 GCA_964613865.1 uncultured Limnohabitans sp.
ATTTTGGCTATTTCCGTCACAGTAACCTCGGGTTGGAGGGGCGGTTTTATCATTCCCTTGTTTTTTGTGGGTACCTGTCTGGGATTGGCACTATGTCAGCTTTTTCCCGGGCTCAATCCCACGCTGACTTGGGTAAGCTGTATGGCTGCCGTCAATGCCTGTGTGACGCGAACCCCCGTCAGTACTACTATTTTGCTTAGTGTGTTGACTGGGTTTGGGCATTTTGTTCCCATTTTGATTGCGAGTTTGACAGGGTACTTTTTGGCTCCTAGGGTTCCTTTCATTCATTCTCAGCTGAAAAAAATTGATTCTGAATCTGCCTAATTCGAACTTTGCCAAGACGAAAATCTGTTAACTCAATTCTGCCTAACAAACCTATTTTGCTTTGAAAAAACGCATTAAGCGAGCGTTTCGGATATCCCAGTATATCCTCTATCGGGAAACGCTGATCGATTTTAGAGAACAATTTTGGTCTTTTCTAGGAGCTCTTGTCGGTATTGGTGCCATAGCTTTCTATCAGACAAACTTTTTGAGCCGGGAAGAAAACATCTTTCTGATTGGCTCTTTTGGAGCTTCCTCGGTGCTGGTTTACGGGGCGATTCAAAGTCCGCTAGCCCAGCCTAGAAATCTGGTAGGAGGTCACGTGATTTCCGCTCTGGTTGGGGTGGTTATGTACAAAGTATTTCCGGATATTCTTTGGTTGGCAGCTCCCTTGGCAGTCTCATTTTCGATCGTGCTGATGCAAGTGACCAAAACCCTCCATCCTCCCGGAGGAGCCACTGCGCTGATTGCCGTAATTGGAACAGAAAAGATCAAGACTTTGGGATTTTGGTATGTGATTTCACCTGTCTTGACAGGAAGTTTGATTTTGTTGTTGGTGGCCTTAGTGTTCAATAATATGACCAAAAACCGGGTTTATCCTACCAATTCCCGGTTTACCAAATATTTGAAAATCAGAAAAGGATGGTTTAAGTCTATTCGCACACCAAAGTCAAGTTTGGAAATTCCAAAGACTAAACATTGAGCTGAATCCAAAACGGATCTGCCTCGTTCTCCTTAAATTTTTCCCGCTCTCCATGTGCTGCGATAGCCTCAAGTTGTTCAGCTGTGGCAGTTTTTTGAATTTCGGGGAATAGTATGCGCTCCTCAAAGCGGATGTGTTGTTCCAGCTCTTCCTCGATCTGTCCCAGGGTTTTCTCCGGATTTTCCCGGGTGGAAAAGAGCTTTCTAAGGCGCTTGTGCTCACTCATAGCTTGCTTGATCAGCGGGTTATCTTCCGGAAGTACGGTGAAAATGGTTTTTTCCTCTTCCTCAAAATGAGCTTGAAGATAATTTTCCCAAAACCATTCACAGTAAACCCTGATCCGGTTGGGTTTGATTCCCAGTTTGAATCCTTGGCGGATTTTCCATGAAAGCAACAGCCCATGGTGATGGTCATGGCTGAGGTGATGGAGGGCAGGATGCCGTTTGAGAGGAGATTTCTTTTCCATAGGGGATTGATCTGGTTGAGTTTGACTACAAGATGGGATCTACGGTGGAAGTTCGGTAATAATTGATTTTGAAATGGAACATTTCGGCCATTCGCTCTCCTTGCCATTTTGCCCGCTCGGCTTTTTCTCCAGTGAAGTTTTCATCAACAGTTTCGAAGAAAAGTTTGATCCAGCGTTCAAAGTGAGCTTTTTCCACCGGTAAATGGGCATGGGGGACAAATGGACTTCCCTGATAGGTATGTTGATCCAGGAGGACAGTTTGCCAAAACCGATACATTTTCTCCAAATGCTCCGGCCAGCGGTCTTGAATGATATTTTCAAAGATGTGTTTCAACAGGTCGTCCTCTCGGACTTTACCGTAAAATTGATCGACCAAGATCTGGATGTCGCTCAGGTCGAGTATGTCTGACTTATTCATTAGAAGAAGGATTGGTAATGGTCAGGATTCCAGTACATGATAAAGTAAAAGAGGGCAAATCCCACAAAGGATATTAGGGTGGCCCAGACCCAGGCCGGGATTCCTTTGGGCGTTTCCGAACCCCGAATCAGAAAGAAGTCATTCCGCTCGCTCCCGTAGGAATTGATGGTAACAGGCACTTGGTCAGTGACCACGTCCCCGTCCTGAAGGCCGACCACAGAGATGGAAGGCCCGTTTCTCACTTCGAAAGGAACTGATTTCACCCCTTCTTTGCCCGAGGTCGATTGGGCCACGATCCGCAAGTGATGCTTGCCATCGGGAATCTTGGTGGTGTCGAGGACAAATTTGACCGGAGGACTGAATTCCGCAAAAGGCACGGGGTCTTCATCGAGAAATACCCTGATTTTTCGATTGTCGTTCATAGTTCTGGACTGGATTTGAGAATCATGTGTTTGATATGCTTAGGACTTCTTTCACCCGGCCGGATCAGGAATTTGACACTGTAGATGAGGGTGAAAATAACCAGGAGTATTGCTCCGCCGATGATGTAGTACTCGGAATCGGCCTGAGGCCCAGTGCCATGACTGATGTTTTGAAGCAACTCCGGCTGATTTCTTTTGCAAACGTCACAGGCTAAGGCCTGAACGACAGAAGCGAAGAAAACCAAAAGAACTAGGCGGAGCTTCCTCATGGTTTCCAGTAATTATTTGCAATGGCGATGGTTTGGAACTCGATGGCGATCACCTGAGCTGAGGCAATCAGTTGGGCGGTGTCTTCGGCGTAGTCAGCGCGGAGTTTTTTGCGGACTTCGGGATCCGTTTGGATCGCGCCGATAGATTTTCGTGCCAGCTTGATAGCCAATTCTCTGCCTTCTTGTGGAGTGGCTGTGATGAGTGTTGGGAGATAGATTTCTGAGGATTGCATGGGATTAGGATTATTGGTTTTGGACAAATTTTCGGATCTCGGCGACTTGCTCGGGAGTGACGGCAGGGGCCGTGTTCCCCCAGCTTTTTCGCTCATGGGTTGCAATGGCGGCGATTTCTTCATCGGTGAGGAGATCGGCAAACGGAGGCATTGCGCCAAACTCAGGCCGGGCATCGTATCCGGACAGAATGATCTGCACCAGGATATTGGGATCGGGATTGTTGACGATTTTGCTGCCTGCAAGGGGTGGAAATGCTCCGGCGATTCCCTCTCCAGTTGCCTGATGACAGGCCGAGCAGGTTTCGGTATAAAGTTGAAGCCCGTCTAATCCCAAGGAAGAGTCTGTCTGTTGCGCCTCGGATTTCTTTCGGGTCGAGGGAATGAAGTCCGGGCTCAGTTCGGCACCCAGATCGGTTTGGACCAGAGACTGAAGGTAAGCTACCAGATGCAATGCCTCTTTTTTGGCCACTAACTTATGATCGGGATTTTTCAGGAGTTCACGGGGTACAGGCACGACCATGTCTCCTTTGGTAACCATAGCGGGTGATTTTTCTTCAAAAAGCCAAGGATATCCCGGCATCACGGATTCTTTGACCACGATTCGTGGATTGAAGAGATGGAGGAGGTGCCATTCCTTGCCGGGTTGTCTTTTTCCCACTTCGGTCAGGTCAGGTCCGGTCCGTTCGCTTCCAAGCAGGGAAGGAGATTGTCGCCAAAAGTCCAGTCGCTGCTTGCTGTAGTAGTAGTCTGAAGCCAGGGAAGGCCGCTGACCCCACACTTGATCCATTTCAATGTTTCGCACCTGTTGGGTGTGGCAGGCCATGCAGTTTTCGGAGACGTAGACTTGCAGACCCTTCAGTTCTTCCGAACCCAGTTCCTTCATGCCCGGTAATGGCTTCACTTGCTGAAGTTGCAGGGCAGGAAAGACTGCAATGACCGTACTGAGCAAAGCAAAACCCAAAAATGCGGTAAGGACGAGCAGTTTGTGATTTTTATGAAAGTCAAACATGGGGCACAGGTTTAGGAGTGGGCAGGGGAAACGGCTGGCGAAACCTTCGCAGGGGCTGTTTTTTCAGCCCGGGTCATTTCCACGAAGTTGTAAGCAAAGACCAAATGCGAGACAAACATCAGGGAGCCACCGATTGCTCTCCATACCCAATAGGGTTGCATCAAGACGACCGAATTGATGAAGGATTCGCCCTCAATCCAGCTCAATCCCCGGAGCGTTCCTCCGGCCATCAGCGAGATCATGTAGGCAAAAAGTCCCACGAAGGCCAGCCAAAAATGTATTCCTACTCCCAAAGCAGGCGGCTCTTTGCCGGTGATTTTGGGTAAAATGGCGTAAATGCAAGCCCATAGGATAAAGGTGATGATCCCATACATGGTCATGTGGGAGTGGGCCACGTTGAAATCCGTAAAGTGCCAAATAAAGTTGGTCAGTCGGAAGGCCTGCAAACTTCCCTGAGTCGATCCGACAAAATAGAACACCACACCTACCAAAAAGAATGGAAGAACATAGCTTTTGGAAATCGCACTCCAGCTGCCCTTCATGGTCATCAGGAAGTTGGTCGTGCCTGAAAGAACCGGGATGAACATCCCCGCACTGAAGACAATGGCCACCGTCTGAAGCCACCAAGGCAATGGACTGAACACAAAATGATGTGTGCCGATCAGGGTATAAAAGAGCATCTGTGTCCAAAAGGCCAACACTCCTAGGGAATAGGAATAAATAGGTTTGTTCAGAGAAGTCGGGAGATAATAATAAACCAACCCCAACGTGAAAGTCATAAACCACATCCCGACACCCTGATGCATGTAATATCCCTGGATGACCGTTTCTCCAAGTCCGTCTTGAAAGGAGGGTAGGTACCCAATCACTACCAGAGTGATTGTCCAAATCAGTCCGCCTAAGAGATACCAATTGGAAATATAGATTTCGGAGATTTTTCTAGCGGCAACGGTTTTGTAATAATTGAGAAAGGTCAAGATTAACCCGGAGGCAAAGAGCAAAGCCACAGGCCAGATGTATTCCCTGTATTCCCCGCCTCCGTTATTTACTCCGCTCATGAGCAGAAAATTGCCTAAGACGACAGCGGAATTCATGAGGTACCAGGCGATTTTCCCCAGACTGTAGCTGAAAATATCGGTGTTGGAGGTGCGGGAAATGACAAAATATCCCAAACCTACCATGGCCATTGAGGCCCAACCCCAAAAAACCGTATTGGTGTGGATCGGCCGGAGTCTGCCAAAGGATAGCCACGAGAAATGATCCATTTCAGGCCAGATAAATTTCATTCCGACGTATTGTCCGACCAGGGTTCCAAAGACCAACCAAAACACCGCTGCTCCCAAGTAACAGATCATTAAGTTTCTGAGGGGTATGGGTGTTTCCATGCGAAGGGTTTCCCTTTTCTTTTCATCTACAAGCGGATTTTCAGGATTGCGGGTGACCTTGGCAATCAATCCCCGACTGTCATCCGAGTTGCCTTTTCCTGTAAGTTCGGTACCTGTCAGTTGGTATTTTTTTGCGGCTTTCCGCTTTTCCAAAATCCAGTCTAAGTCTTCTTCCTCCCAATTCACCAACTCGGATTTTAGCGTTTCTTTTTTTCTGGATTCAGCCCTGTTTTGAAGGCCTAGGAAAAGCGCGGAAAGCCGGGATGCAATGATGATAATGGCTACTAAAGAAACTAAGGCAATGAGTAGCGCGGTTCCGATGATTCCCGGACTGGACCACCATTGGTCGATAGCAGGATTGGGCACAGTTTGAGCCTGGGATTGGCTTAAACCAAAACCCAGAAGCAGTAAAAGGAGTGTAGTGCGTTTCATATTGAGACAGGTAATAGTCGAAATGCTGAAATCTATTCAAGGAATGGTTTTTGAAATTTCATTTCCGATAAAATTGTCGAAAATAGATTCAAAAAAATGGGACCTAACGGATCAGCATAGTTTGGCCTGATTTGATCCCATTCGCTAATTCAAGCAAAGTGGTTGATTCTAATGCATTTTGTAATTCGGATCTAATTTTTACAAATTTGGTATGCATGGGACAGGGCTTTTGGGCATTGCATTCGCTCAGTCCAAGACCGCATCCCTTGAAGATGGAATCCCCGTCGATTGCTGAGACGATTCGAATGATTTTGGTTGATTCCATTTGTTCGGGTCGGATATAGAATCCTCCATAAGGACCTTTAAGTGATTCGATCAAGCCGTTTTTGGCTAAGTCTCCCAGGATTTTTGCTGTAAAAGCTTCAGGAGAGCCTACTTTTTCTACAATGTCGCCGATTTTTACCCGCTCTCCTTTAAGGGATTGGGTGGCCACATAGATCATGGCTTTAATTCCGTATTCGCAGGCTTTGGAAAACATGGCAAGAGATTGATTGGGCCAAAAGTATGACAAAACTCATTTCCGACAAATTTATCGAAAATAAAAAAGACGGTTATCTCATTTTCACCAGTAGCCCTACATGTTTTTTGTAGGGGCTGAAAACCGGAGATTCGACAGTTCAACGGGTTTTCAACTGAATTTGTCTGATTTAATAATCGACCAGAAAATTCAAAAGTAAAAAATATAAAAAGATAAATTTGTCCTTTAATTTTGTTCCATTACATTTGATCCATCAATCAGCCAAGAGATGTTTTCCAAAGCCTGTAAGTATGCGATCAACTCCATGATTTTTCTGGCCACACTGCCGGAAGGACAGGACCGTGTCGGTTTGAAGGATATCGCTTATGCCATCAATTCTCCGGAGGCATTTACCGCTAAAATTCTCCAAATCTTGGTCAGGGAAAATCTTTTGATTTCGATCAAGGGACCCAACGGAGGATTCCAGATTTCCGAATCTGGGAAAAAAGTCCCACTCCATCGGGTGGTTCACGTCATTGACGGAGATACGGTGTTTACAGGTTGTGCATTGGGATTGCATGAATGTTCTGAAAAGCGACCTTGTGCAGTTCATTATAAGTTTAAAGCTATCCGGGATCATCTTACAGGGATGATGATGACGACTACACTTGCTGATATGGCCAACGGTATCCGGCAGGGAGTTTCGTATTTGAAGTACTAAAAAAATTTAAACAAATAGAGGATAAAAAACTCCATTTTATTACATTAACTATGAATCAACTAGCTGAAAAAAAAGTAGGAAAAATCGTTGCAGATAATTTCCGTACTGCTAAGGTCTTCACTGAATTCGGAATCGACTTTTGCTGCAAAGGGGGTGTTAAACTATCAGAGGCCTGTGAAACGCGCGGCTTGGATACAGAGAAGGTAATTCAGGAGTTGCTGCCGATTTTTCAGACAGCAGACGCCACAAATTACCAAGGAATGGGGATGAAGGAACTGGTAGATCATATCGTCTCGGTTCATCATAAGTATGTGGAAGACACCCTCCCTGCGCTCAAGTTTTATCTGGACAAGATCAACCGGGTTCACGGGGATCGGCATCCAGAGTTGGAAGAAATCAGAATCCTATTTTTCGAAACAGCTGATGCATTGACTGTCCATATGAAAAAAGAGGAGTTTATACTTTTCCCTTATATCAAAGCCATGGAGGATGCCTTGAACAACGAGTTTCCACTTTCTGCCCCACATTTTGGCCATATCGACAATCCTATCGCCATGATGGAAGAAGAGCATGATACCGAAGGAGAGCGGTTTCGCAAGATTTCGGTCTTGAGTAATGCCTACACTCCACCTTCGGATGCCTGTCAGACCTACCGGGTAGCCTTCGCGATGCTGCAGGAATTTGAAGATGACCTGCATACGCATATCCACTTGGAAAACAACATTCTGTTTCCTGTGGCGCAACAGGTTTTTGCCAAATTGAACTCTTGATCCATGAAAGCCCAAGACACTAAATTGAATCCGTTCCTATTTCCCGATCAGCTGAAATTCAGGTGGATTTGGGTGAGTTGGGCATTCGGGTTCTTTTTTGTTGCTTCGGTTTTTGGGCTTTTGATGCGCTCTTTCCATATCTGGGAGATTCCTGTGCTGGAGTATCGAAATATCCTGCATACCCATTCCCATATTGCCATGTTGGGTTGGGGATTTCTGATCCTCAATGGCGGGATGGTTTTTAGCCTCGCCAAGGCCGAAAGAGAAATCCGGAGATTTCGTTGGCTTTTTATCGCCGCGGTAGTTTCTGCTTTGGGGATGTTGGCATCTTTCCCTGTTCAGGGATATGGACTTTTCAGTATTGCCTTTTCGAGCCTGCATGTGCTGATCTCCTATGGCTTTGTCTACCGGCTTTTTATCCTGTTGAATTCAGAAAAAAGCACCACCGGCATACGTCTCCTTCGACTGGCACTGGGATTTCTGGTGATTTCTTCTCTGGGACTGTGGGCCTTGGGTCCGATCAATGCCCAATTGGGGAAAACGCATGAACTGTCCTTCATGAGTATCCAATGGTTTCTCCATTTTCAGTTGAACGGCTGGTTTGTATTGGGAGTCCTGGGTCTGATTTTCCTTCATTTTGAAAAATCCGGTTATCAGTTTCATTGGCCCAAGTATCAGGAGATTTTATTGGCTGGCTCTGTGATTCTGACCTATGCTTTGGCAGTGACTTGGGCCGAGCCCAGTCCCCTTGCTTTTCAGGTCAATGGATTGGCTGTAATTATCCAGCTGGTAGCTTATTCCTATTTGATACTCGCCTTGGCTAGGGGAGGTAGAAAGGTGGATTTTCTTCCAATAGCTAGAATCCTTTTGATTTCTGCCATGACCTCGCTGTTCTTGAAAGCAGCACTTCAGGGGATTCTTGTTTTCCCGGCTATCGCAGTCATCTCCTATACCATCAGGATGTATGTGATTGGCTTCTTGCACTTGGTCCTTTTGGGAATATTGACCTTGGGTATTTCCGGACTGGCGGTGCAGAAGAATTGGGTAGAAGATACAGCCATTTCCCGATCAGGATTGGGACTGCTGTTGGTTGGATTCGTCATTTCGGAGCTTCTCCTCTTTGGTCAGGGGACACTCATCTGGCTACAACTCGGATTCCTGGAGGACTATCATTTGTTTCTGTTTCTGGGCTCCTGCCTGTTTCCCATCGGTTTGGGATTACTGTTGACGCAGGTTTTGACCCAAAAAACTCCATTTCAAAACATACCCAACCCAAAAATCGAATTCCAAAAAACTAAAATCCAAACTATGAAAAAATCCCTGCTTTGGTCAGCCGGAATCCTGGGGATTCTCCTGACTGCCTGTGGTGGAGGTTCAGAGCAATCTACAACCTCAAATGAAACTTCTTCCAATCCAACTACCGAAGCTGCAGCAGATCCTAAAGGAATCGGTGAAGTGAAGTCCGTCGACCTTGGAAGCGGAATCGATGCTTCATTGGCAGATGCCGGAAAAGCAATCGTCGATATGAAATGTACGGCTTGCCACCAGTTGAACGACAAACGTTTGGTAGGACCCGGATTTCAGGGAGTTACCAATCGGAGACGGCCGGAATGGATCCTAAATATGATCACCAATGTCGACGTCATGCTGGATCAAGATCCTACTGCCCAAAAACTCCTAGAGGAATGTCTTACCCGAATGCCCAATCAAAATCTCTCTCAGGCAGATGCCAGGGGAATTCTGGAGTTCATGAGAAGAAATGACGAGGAGAAAACAGGGGAAAGGGACGCTGCGGCCAAATAATTTAAATTTTAATCAATAGACCATTATGGAAAAGAAAGTCTGGCTTTTGGCAATAGGCATGACAGCCTTGGCATTGGCCCCCGGTTGCAAGCCCAAAGGCGCACAAACTGCGATCACTGGTGATGCTGCATCCAAAGTGTATGTAGCACCCGGAAATCACGATGAATTTTATAACATCGTTTCGGGTGGTTTCAACGGTCAAATGTCCGTTGTCGGTCTGCCTTCTGGCAGGGTATTGAAGATACTCCCTGTTTTCTCCGTAAACCCTGAAAATGGCTGGGGATATTCAGAAGAGACCAAGCCGATGCTCAATACTTCCCATGGTTTTGTGCCCTGGGACGACTTGCACCACATCGCCATCTCTACCACCAATGCGGAGCATGATGCGAGATGGGCCTTTGGCAATGCCAATAATACACCGAGAATTGCCAGGGTTGATTTGAATACTTTTAAAACTGTCGAAATCATCGAAATCCCGAATTCAGCGGGTAACCACTCTTCACCTTTCATTACTCAAAACACTGAGTATGTTGTGGCTGGAACGAGATTCTCGGTGCCGGTTGGGGATAAAAATGATGTTTCGATAGATTCCTACAAAGAGAATTTCAAAGGGTATATCTCTTTTATCGGGGTAAATCCAGAGTCAGGAGAAATGAACCTTTCCTTCCAGATCGAAGCACCTCCTTTCAACTTTGATCTGGCCCGTGCCGGGAAAAACAAGTCGCACGGTTGGTTCTTCTTTTCCACTTACAATACCGAAATGGCTCATACGCTTTTGGAGGTTAATGCTTCGCAAAAAGACAAGGATTTCATCATGGCAGTCAACTGGAAAAAAGCTGAAGAATATGTGAAAGCCGGTCAGGGAACCAAGAAAAAAGCCAAGTATGTCCATAACAAATGGAATGAAGAAACGCACTCTGCAACTTCCACTACAATGGAGGATGTGCTCACACTCGATCCGACTGTGTTGAAGGATATCGTGTATTTTATCCCTTGTCCCAAATCTCCTCACGGTACGGATACAGATCCAACCGGAGAATTCATTGTAGGCAGCGGTAAACTGGCAGCCATCATCCCTGTTTTCTCTTTTACCAAAATGCTGGCAGCGATCGAAAGCAAGGACTTCGAAGGAGATATCAACGGCATGCCGGTATTGAAATATGAATCCGTACTTCACGGAGAAGTGGTGAAGCCGGGTTTGGGACCTTTGCACACCGAGTTTGACGGAAAAGGCTTTGCCTACACTTCGATGTTTGTTTCATCAGAAATTGTAAAATGGAACATTGAGACTTTGGAAGTAGTGGATAGGGTGCCTACTTACTATTCTGTCGGTCACTTGAGCGTTCCCGGTGGACCTACCGGCAAACCTCATGGCAAGTACATGGTGGCTTACAACAAAATCACCAAAGACCGCTACTTGCCTACCGGACCGGAATTGGCCCACTCTGCTCAGCTGTATGATATTTCTGGCGACAAAATGCAGCTCTTGTTGGATTTCCCGACCATTGGAGAGCCTCACTATGCAGAGGCATTCCCAGCGAGTCTGATCAAAGACCGTCAGGTGAAGTTTTTTCCGATTGAGAATAATCACAGCCCCTACGCACTCAAAGGGATAAATGATGCAAGGGTAGAGCGAAAAGGAAACGAGGTCCATGTCTATTTGACCTCCATTCGTTCCAACTTTAGACCCGATAATATCGAAGGGGTCAACGTGGGCGACGAAGTGTACTTCCACGTCACCAATTTGGAGCAAGACTGGGATGTCCCCCACGGATTTGCCATCAAAGGGGCCAATACTGCCGAACTCCTGATCATGCCAGGAGAAACTTCCACTCTGAAGTGGGTACCGGATCGCACTGGGGTCTTTCCATTCTATTGTACTGACTTTTGTTCTGCACTCCACCAAGAAATGCAGGGATATTTAAGAGTATCCCCTCGGGGATCAAGTACCACATTGAAGTATTCCACAGGAGAAGTTGAGTAATCACCCCCATTTCACCGTCGGTTCGGAAACGGACCGGCGGTACTTATCCTAAGAATTATGAAAGCTCTAAGTTTTTCTAACAGAATCCTGATTCTATTGGCCGCACTGCTTATTATCCCTTCCTTTTTTACGCCTCTGTGGCAGATCAGTCTTTGGGCTCCCCAATACCCGGAAGGTCTAAACATGAAGATCTGGATTGATCATCTGAGCGGGAATGTGGATCAAATCAACGGAGTCAACCATTACATTGGAATGAGGCATATCGGTAACGAGATGTTTCCTGAATTTTCCTTTTTAATCTATGTGATAGGTGCTTTGGTGGCCGTTGGGATCCTTACTTTTCTGATTGGGAAAAGATGGAGTTTATATGCTTATTTTGGCTTGATCACACTCTTTGGCCTGGCAGTCTTGGCTGATATGTACAGATGGGGCTATCAATACGGGCACAACCTGGATCCGAAAGCAGCCATCAAAGTGGAGGGAATGAGTTACCAGCCACCTTTGATCGGATACAAAGAGCTTTTGAATTTTCTTGCATACTCCGGTCCCGATACCGGGAGCTGGATCATAATAGGAGGAGTCGGTTTGCTTATTTTGGCTATTGTCCGGGATAGATTTGAAGAACCTGCGCTTGTCCAGAATCCTTATACCACAAAATAATATGAAACGCTACCTATCGATAATCGCTCTTTTGGTCTTTTTGGTTTCCTGCTCTGCAGATCCCAGGCCAATCGCTTATGGTCAGGATGGATGTCATCACTGCAAGATGACCCTGATGGATCCCAAATTCGGAGCCGAGCTGGTGACGGAGAAAGGGAAAGTCTTCGTCTTCGATGACGTGAACTGCATGCTCCAGTATATGGATTCAGAGGAGGGGAAACCACAGAGTTACAAGCATATTCTGGTGACGGATTTCCTCAATCCCGGTGTGCTTTTGGATGCGAATTTTGCGTTTTATCTCAAATCAGACCAGTTTAAGACACCAATGGCAAGTCAGATTGTGGCCTTTCCCGAATTTGACCTGCTGGAAGAATACAAGATGAAAAACGGTGGTGTGTACCTCGCCTGGGGAGAATTGACCACTCAGTTTAAATAAAATGACCTCACAAGAGTCCAAATCATGAAACGCACTATCGTCTTATTCTTTTGTATAATACTCTGGCTGATTTCCACTCCTGTAGTATTTGCGGATGTCATCCACATCGCTCCGGGTCAGTCAATTCAGGAGGCAGTGGATCGGGCTTTGCCGGGGGACACACTGAGAGTAAGCGCTGGAACCTATCCCCAATCTGGAATAGTCATCCGCAAACCACTTGCTCTGATCGGTGAAGATTATCCGGTTTTGGATGGAGAGATGAAGGGAAATGTCCTGTTAATAGCTGCGGAAAATGTGACCATCCAGGGTTTTAAAATCATTAATACCGGCAAGTCTAATATGGATGATTCGGCAGCTATTAAATTTTTTGATTCCAAGAACTGTGTGGTCAAGAATAATATACTTGAGAATACTTTTTTCGGACTTCATTTCTCCAATTCCTCCGGGCTGACGATCATCGAAAATCAAATCCATTCAGGAGCAGTTCGGGAGTTTGAAGTGGGCAATGGGATTCACCTCTGGAAGTGCAAGAATTCATTTATAGGCAACAATGGAGTTTCGGGACATCGTGATGGCATCTACCTCGAATTTGTAACCAATACCCAAGCTAAAGAAAACCTCATTCAAAAAAACATGCGCTATGGGCTGCACTTTATGTTTTCCCATGACAACAGCTACATTAGAAACACTTTCAAAAACAACGGTGCCGGAGTTGCGGTGATGTACACCAAGAATGTGTTGATGAAGGAAAATCGATTTGAGGAAAATTGGGGTGCCAGCGCCTATGGGATTTTGCTCAAAGACATCAGTGACAGCGAAATCGTCGGCAATGTTTTCCTCAAAAATACCATCGGCATCTATATGGAAGGCAGTAGTAGAATCGAATTTACCGGGAATACCTTTCAGGAAAATGGCTGGGGCCTAAAGCTGATGGCAAGCTGCGATCAAAACACTTTTAAGGGAAATAATTTTGCTCAAAACACCTTCGACATGAGTTCCAACGGCTCAGTGGTTCTCAATACGATCTCCGAAAACTACTGGGATAAGTACGAAGGCTATGATCTGGACAAGGATCTGGTGGGAGACGTTCCCTATAGACCAATCAATCTTTACAGTGTAATAGTCGAGAAGATTCCCGCAGCTGTGATTCTGTGGAGGAGTTTTTTGGTGACGCTTTTGGATCGTATGGAAAAAATCCTTCCTACGATGACTCCCGATCAAATGATCGACCAATCCCCTAAAATGAGACCTTATGATATCGGTTAATAATATCTCCAAGAAGTTTGGCAAGCTGGAAGTCCTAAAGAATTTTAGGCTCAGTTTTGAAAAGGGTAACAGCTATGCAATCATGGGGCCCAACGGTAGCGGGAAGACAACGCTGATCAAATCCATCCTGGGGATGGTACTGCCCGAAAGCGGCGAAATCCTCGTCAAAGGCCATAACATCAAAGGGAGAGAGGATTACCGAAAAAACATCGGCTATATGCCCCAAATCGGAACATATCCCCAGAACATGAAAATTGGGCAGCTTTTCTCCATGATGAAGGACATACGGCCTGAGATCACGCACTATGACCTGGATTTGGTCGAAGCATTTGAACTGGGAAAAATCAAGGGCAAGGCGATGGGAACCCTGTCAGGCGGAACCAGACAAAAGGTGAGTGCCGCTTTGACTTTTCTTTTCAGCCCCGAAATTTTGATTCTGGATGAGCCGACAGCCGGTTTGGATCCGATTGCGGCGGAGATTCTTAAATCGAAAATCAAGAAGGAGAGAGAAACCGGCAAGCTCGTCCTGATCACGTCCCATATTCTCAGCGATCTGGAAGAGCTGACCAATCAGGCGATTTATATCTTCGAAGGCGAGGTGTTTTTCAATGACTCTATCGAAAGCCTAAAGGAAATGACCTCAGAGGAGAAGTTTTCGCCGGCCATTGCCAAACTGATGCAATGGACCCTAAAAAAAAAGTCAACTAATAAAGTTCTGACTCATGCTTAAGCTACTCAAATACGCCCTTTACGATATCCTTAAATCCAGATTTGCGATTATCTATACTGCCTTTTTGATTTTGGTGGCGGTGTCTATTTATCAGGTTTCAGACGATCTGAGTAAGGTTTCCCTGAGTTTGATGAATATCATGATCATGATTGTTCCTCTGATCTCGGCGGTTTTTGCGACGACTCATTTTTACAATAATCTGGAATTTATCGAGCTGATGCTGGCCCAGCCTGTCAAGCGTTCACAGGTTTTTCTCAGCCAGTTGTTTGCTGTGATTCTGATGCTCAGTATGTCCTTGCTTCTCGGCTTTGGTTTGCCTATGTTGATTTGGGGCGCGGATAGTAGTCTGGTTACTCTTTTGGCAGTTGGGGTGATTCTCAGTGCGGTATTTACGGGTTTTGCCTTTTTGGCAAGCGTACTCACCCGAGACAAAGCCAAGGCAATCGGGATAAGTCTGGCGCTATGGATCTATTTCTCGCTGGTTTATGACGGATTTGTATTGTACATCATTTACAGTTTTGCCGATTATCCTTTGGAAAAAGCAACTCTGGGCCTAGTCATGCTCAACCCGGTGGATTTGGCAAGGATTCTGATGCTGATGCAGCTGGATATTTCAGCGCTGATGGGTTATACAGGAGCTTTTTTCAAGCAGTTTTTTAGCCGTGGCATAGGAATGTTGGTCATTCTAATGGTCCTCTCGATTTGGTTGGTTGTGCCGATAGGACTGTCGGGACGGATCTTCAAGAACAAAGATTTTTAATCGGGGAGTCGGAAAAACATTCTGAGCTTGAGTTTCTACAAACAAGAATTAAATCTGGAAAATTACCCCGGAGAAAGTGTCGGGGAAAACTTATCAAAACAGCAAAAAGAAAAAGGTCGAAATGCTCCACTCGTACGCCTCGTACGGCTCGTACCTATCGTACCGTACGAATAGTACGAGGCTGAAAAATGATTCAAAATCATTCAAATGCATTCAATTCCAAATCATTGGAAAATCCTTCAAATAAGTTGAAATTTCAAAGGTTCGTTTTCTGCTTTTCACATCAAAAAGAAAAAAGATCATTCAAAAACCAGAAACATAAAAAGTACTCATACGTTACCTAGAGCCACATTTTGAGAGGTTCAAAATGATTCGATTCAAATAAATTTGAAATTGAAAAAGCAAAATGAACCTGTCCCCCTATTTGTCCCCCTTTAGATATAAGTTTCTGTAAAACAGTTACTCTGAAGAGTCCTGTTCCCGCTACTACGAAGGACACTAGAAATGGTGTCTTTTTTTTGTGCGACTATTCTAGACGCCTATAGAATCAGCATCCATACGGCGGAATCGGTTGGAAATGTTCGGTTTTTTGTTTTTCCGCTTTTTTTGACAATTTTCCACTACCTCGACTGGCACGAATCTAAATACTCGTTAGTTATTCTGATGGGGCCGCCAATAAAAGGCGTTTCCATAGTCGAAAGGGGAATTAAAGCGTATTGATATAAACCTATTGTCGGTTATCAAGTTTTCCAATTGGAGGAATGATGGCAATATCCAAACAAGCCCAGATTGAAAAAAATACTTTTGGTAGAAGATGATCCGCGGGTGTGCAGCTTTATCAACAAAGGGCTGAGCGAGAACGGATTTGAAGTGACGGTGGTGATGGACGGCTCAACAGGCCTACAACTCGCCACCCGCAGCGTCTTTGATTTGTTGATTCTTGACATCATGCTGCCCAACCTCAATGGACTGGAGGTCTGTCGGCAGATCCGCCAGCGGGACAAGGACGTTCCCATACTTTTTTTGACCGCCATGGGCAGCAGCGAGAACGTAGTCATCGGACTGGAATCCGGCGCTGACGACTATTTGGTGAAACCTTTCAAGTTTATCGAGTTGCTCGCCCGCATCAAGACCCTGCTACGGAGGAGCGAAAAGAACGATGACTCTCGGCGGCCGGACAGCGAGTTTTACGCTTTTTCCGACCTCACCCTGGACAACTCAGAAAAGACCGTTTTTAGAAATGGCAACGAGCTGTCGCTCACTTCCACGGAGTTTAGGCTGTTGCTGATGTTTATGAAGTCGCCGCGCAAAGTGTTGTCTAGGGTGGAGATATTGGATGAGGTCTGGGGGGTCAACTTTGACATGGGAACCAACGTGGTAGATGTGTACGTCAATTACATTCGGAAAAAGTTGGATAAATACGGTGAGCAGAAACTCATCCACACGGTGATAGGAATGGGCTACGTACTGAGGGAAGAGCAATGAAACTCCAAAACAAGATCGTCTACATCCTGCTGACCGCCTTTTTGGGCTACACCCTCCTGTTCAGTGGATTTATTTACTACTCCATCTCCCATTTTTCCTTTGTTGATTTTTACAAAAGACTTGAAATACGCGCGATAGCCACTGCGAAAATCGAGCTCGAAAACCCGAACGAAAACAATGTGGTGCAGCAGCTTAGGCAAGAGTACTTGGAGGTGCTGCCCAACGAATCCCATCTGATTCTCGAGAATGTCGACAAATCTGGTGTGTTGGACGATCCAAGGCTCGAGCCGTATTCGGAGAGTTTTTTGAAGACTGCCTTGGCAGAAGGGATAGCGACTTATAACTCGCAGAATACTTTTGTCTATGGCACTCTCTACCAAACGCCTGATGGTCGGGAGCACTTGGTGATTTTCTCCGCTGAAAACTACTTTGCTACCCATCACCTGGCTTATCTGAGAAACCTCATTTTTACTTCGTTGGCGATTGCATTTCTCTTGATCGTGGTGTTTTCGGTGATGTTTTCCCGCAAAATCATCGAGCCGATCCAGAATATCATCAAAAAAACCAAAAAGATCGGATTGGAGAATCTCCACATGCGCCTGGAAGTCCCCAGTAGCAATGATGCGATCCGGGAGCTCAGCCAGACCTTCAACGATATGCTCAATAGGCTGGAAACCTCCTTTGAAACCCAGAAAAACTTCATCAGCAATGCTTCCCACGAGTTGAATACCCCGCTCACGGCTATCATCGGGGAAGCAGATGTCACCCTTTCCAAGCTCCGGCAGCCCCAAGAGTACATCGAATCCATCAAGGCCATTTTGGAGGACGCGGAGAAGCTCCAAAGGAAAACGCAGGCTTTGCTGCTGCTGGCCGAGACTGGATTTGACGGGAAGCGACAAAAGTTTGGAAAGGTGAGGATGGACCAGTTGATCTTGGACGTGAAGGAAACCGTTGAAAAAATCCAAACCAAAACCAAGATATGTCTGGATTTTAGCCTGCTGCCGGAGAGTCCGCTGCTACTGAAGGTCATGGGCAACGAACCGCTCCTGCATCTGGCCCTCTCCAACATCGTGCTAAATGCCTGTAAATATTCCGATGGAAAACCCGTCAATATCGCCTTGGGCGTAGTGGAGGGTATGATCATCATCATCGTGAAAGACAGCGGCATAGGTATCCCGCCCGATGAGATGGAATATATTTTTGACCCGTACTTTCGCGCTTCCAATACCAAGAATCACGAAGGTTATGGAATAGGATTGCCACTGGCGCGGAACATCATTCGCATACACGACGGGGAGCTGAAAATAAGCTCTGTGTTGAATGGGGGGACAACGGTGGAAATAAGGCTGCCGCGGGGGAATTTCCAACTTTAATGCCGTTTTAATCTGGGCCTCTTATTCTAATCCAATCTTAATCCCATCCTTAGACAGCTCTAATAGCCAGAGCCTACTTTTACTTCTGTTAAATCAATTTCACAGGAGGCATGGCAAAGACTATACTAATTCCGACGGATTTCACCGTAAGATCTCTGAATCTCGTCAAGATCGCACTTCAGAAAAACTACCAATCCCAGGAAAAACTGCGGATTATTTTGGTACACGGCATCATGGCCCCCACGTCGATTACTGAGCTGCTCTTTTATTCCAAAGCGAAAGAGCTGGAAGAACTGGAAAATGCAGAGTTTCAGGCAAGCTGCAAATTGCTACTGGGGAAATTCGACGAGAAAATCGAAAGAATGACGATCGACCTTTTCAGTGGATTCAACCAGTCCGCTTTCGAAAACTACCTGGATGCAAACCATGTCGACGAAGCCTACATACCGGCCAACTACAAACTGAAGCTGACTTCCCGCTCCAGTTTTGACCTGATTCCCTTTTTCTCCAAAAGCAAGCTTCCGCTGACTAGAATCGATCTGGAAGGGCTCTCCTCCTCCGCCAGCGAAGAAAGGGAGGATGCCTTGGCTGCGCTTTTCTTTACCCAAGGGCAAATCGCCCGCTGAAATGTAGAGAAGCATGAAAGTCAGATTCCTTTATCCCGCGGTCTTTTTGGCTGTCTCGAGTATGTATTTCCTCATGCTGTCTCTTCAGGAGGGGCCCGAGTCCCGCATAGTCGGGGAATGGAAAGAGGTATCATGGGAATATGAGAAAGTCGACAGTCTGATACACCGTGGGCCGGACTATCTACTTGCCGACCATATCGGACGACTTACTGACCTTATCAAAAGCCAGATCGCCAAAAGCCTGATCGTACATGAGGCGGAAGTCTGGAGGTTTGGAACGGACGAGACTTTACATATGCTGGGAGACAGCTTGACCAAGGAAACCCGCTGGAAACTCAAAGGCCGCGGAAATATCCTGCAGATCAGTGGTGCAGACAGCCAGACCGAACACTATAAAATTCAGGAGCTGACTCCCACTAGAATGGTTCTGCATTTCAATACCGACATGCAGGTCAGGGGAATAGTAAAAATCACCTTTGAACGAATAAACGCTTGACGGCGATGATAAAGAGATACAGAGACAGAACGAATCGCGAAAATATACAGTTGGGTGTCTTGACGGCCTTTTCGGCGGGCATGGTGAACGTGATCTCGGTGATCATTTTCTTCGCTTTTACTTCTAATATCACAGGCCACTTTGCCATCTTGGCAGAAGAGATCTCCAAGGGAAATTGGTATCAGGTATTGGTGGTATTTGGATGGATATCCTTGTTTTTTCTGGGCAACTTTACCGCCAACCTGATCGTCATCAACTTTAACAAAACTAACGCCTATCTAGCCCATTCCCTGCCCATCGTCCTGGAGATTATATGCTTGTTGACGGTTGGGACCTACACTCAGTTTTACTACAGGGAGACTTTGCTGGAGACGGAGCTCATGGTTAGCCTCATGCTTTTTGCCATGGGACTTCAAAACGGACTGACAGCCACCATTTCAAATGCGGCAGTCAAGACCACCCACCTCACTGGGCTGACGACTGACTTGGGGATACTTACATCGATGTTTACCCAAAAAGAATATCGGGATCGGCCTGAGCTCCGTGACAAGATGAGGTTGCTGCTATCCATCATGGTTTCCTATGTCGTCGGAGGCGTGAGCGCTGGACTCATCTACCTGACCATCAACTACAACGTGTTCTACATTGTTTGCCTCTTTTTGTTCATCGTGATCGGCTATGATTTTTACCGGATCGAAATGGCAAATTACCTGGCGAAGAAACAGCCTTTCTACCGCAAGACGCTCAAAAACCAAGCGGCCTGAAGGAAGGACAAAGCAATCAGCAGCCATCGTTGCAGTCATCTGTGTACACTTTTTGAATTTCACAGAGAGTTACAACATACTGTTCGATGTCTGAATGTCCTGAAACTCTAGTCTATGTCGGGGAGGGTTATCCCGGGTTCTTTCGTAAAAAGTCAGGAAGGGCCTTTGTCTACTTGAATAAGAAAGGTGAAAAAATCGGCAAAAAACGGGTTTTGGAACGTATCCAGAAGCTCGTGATTCCTCCGATGTGGAAAAATGTATGGGTGTGCAAAAGTCCCAAAGGACACTTGCAGGCTACCGGTTTTGACGAGAGGGGACGCAAGCAATACCTTTACCATCCCGACTATGTCCGCTACCGCCAAGAATCCAAATATGGAAAAATGGCTGAGTTTGGGAAAATACTTCCCCAAATTCGAAAAGCACTCGAATCGGACCTGCGCAAACGGGGCTGGCCAAGAGAAAAAATCCTAGCCCTAGTCGTGATGATGCTCGATGAATATTACGTCCGTATCGGTAACAAATGCTATCAGCGCGAAAACAAAACCTACGGCTTGACTACGCTGAGGAGAAAGCATCTCGTCCAAGAGAATGGCAAGTTGCATCTCCACTACAAAGCAAAGAGCGGTAAGGACAGAAAGATAAAAGTCGAGAGTAAAAGGCTAATCAGGCTTATCAAGCAAATGTCGGAACTCCCGGGCTACGAAGTTTTCAAATACCATGGGAAAGACGGAGCCTACCACTGTGTCGGATCCAAAGATGTAAACCAGTATCTCCTGGAGATCGCAGGGATACCTTTTACGGCCAAGGACTTCAGAACCTGGGGTGGAACCGTCCTAGCCATAGATCATTATGAGGAAAGCCTTGACGTCATCAGGGAATTTCCCAAGCGAAAGCTGGAGCCGACCATCGTCAAAAAGGTTGCGGAAATGCTAGGCAATACCGTTGCTGTCTGTCGTCAGTATTATATCCATCCCAGAGTGATGCAGGTGCTGCTTGACGGCGAGCTGGCCCGCTATCAAAAGCTCAAGTTGAAGCGTGTTGACGATCCAGACGAACTCTCGGAAAACGAGCAGACCGTTCTAAAAATCCTGGGGAAAAAACCTTAGCAAGATTGGCGATGGTTTTTAGAAGTGGCTAGGTCTGTCTTCCGTCCTCGGCACTTGGCTCAGTTCAGCCTCACCAGCTTGTTGTACTTGTTACGGTATTCGTTTGGCGTGAGTCCAGTGATTTTTTTGAAGACGGTGCGGAAGGCCTTTGAGTCCGAGTAGCCTACATCCCACATAACCTCATTGATATTTTTGAGGCTGGTCTCAAAGCTGCGCTTGGCGGCTTCGATTTTGACGCGCTGCACATATTCCAACACAGAATTGTTGGTGACTCTCTTGAAGCGCCTTTCAAAGCTTCGCCGCCCAACAGCCACCTCATCCGCCAGATCTTCGACCGAGATACGTTCCGAAAATCGGTGCTCGATGATCTCTTGGGCCTTTCTGATTTCTGGGTCTGGATGTTCCTTTTGTCCCCGGAAAATCGCAAATGCCGACTGGGTGTCTCGGTCGATGTCAATGGCAAAGTACTTGGATAGCAAAATAGCCATTTCACGATCCACGTATTTTTCGACAAGGTGAAGCAATAGGTTCCAATAAGAATTGGCGCCTCCGCTGGAGTAGATGCCCGCTTCCTCCGTCACAATGCTTCCGTCGAGCACTTGGACCAAGGGAAATTGGCTTCGAAACTGGTCAATAAAGCCCCAATGGGTTGAGCAACGTTTGCCGTCCAGCATGCCTGTGGAGGCGAGGAAAAATGCGCCGACGCAGAGTGAGGCAACCTCGGCGCCGGCTTCGTATTGCTGCCTCAGCCATGGGGCAAAGGGGCCATTAACGGCGATCGCCAAGTCAAAATCACCAAATAGCGGAGGGATGATGATCAAGTCTGCGTCTCCGGCATCATCAAGCGTGCACTCTGGATTCAGGACAAAACCCGGGAATCCTGGGCGAACCTCGTGGTGAAGCCCAAGCAGCTTGACGTCAAAGGCCGGATCCTGTCCGCTTAGGGTCAAAAAATGATTGACGGTATCGAAGCAATACTGCGCTCCCGCAATTGCTTGAACCACACTGCCCTCCATGGCCAATATTCTTATCTTTCTCATTCGTCCAATTTATAAAAACTTGTCGCAAAAGCCCCTTTCCTTGTCAGGTTTCACCCAATTCTTTCACCCGAACTTAGTTAAGTTTGTATAGTATGAAAAACCCAAAACACACAATAACTATGACTACCAAGCCAGCAACAAAAATCACAGTTTCCGCAGAAATCGCCGCACCTGTCAATCAGGTATGGACAGCGTACAACTCTCCCAAGCATATTGTAAAATGGAATTGCGCTTCGCCAGACTGGCATTCCCCGTCAGCAAAAAACGAATTGGAGCCAGGAGGAAGCTTTTCCTATCGCATGGAGGCTAAGGATGGCTCCATGGGTTTTGATTTCGAGGGAGTCTTTCAGAAAGTGCAGCCCAACGAACTGCTAAGCTACGTGATGGGAGATGGCCGAGAGGCGGAGGTAGAGTTCATCGACCAAGGCGCAAATACACTGGTCAATGTGACGTTTGACGCTGAGCAGACAAACTCCGAAGACATGCAGCGCGATGGCTGGCAATCCATCCTGGACAATTTCAAAAAATATGTGGAAGGCTTCCAGCACGATTCCATGCACTTTGAAATAGAGATCGATGCTCCGGTGTCCAAGGTGTTTGAACTTATGCTGGCAGACGAGTCTTACCGAGACTGGACTACAGCCTTCAGTTCCGGATCCTACTTTAAAGGCGACTGGACTAAGGGCTCCAAGATTCTTTTCCTCGGTCCAGGTCACGATGGAAAGGAAGGCGGCATGGTAGCTAAAATCGCCGATCGTGTCAATGACAAGTATATCTCCATCGAGCATTACGGCTTGTATGCGGATGGAAAGGAAATTACTTCTGGGCCCGAAGTGGAGGCCTTTGCAGGAGCCACTGAAAACTACAGTTTCGTGGATCTGGGAGGCAGGACGCTGCTCAAGGTGGATATGGAGTCTGCCGGAGAATACAAGGAAATGTTTGAGAAGATGTGGCCCAAAGCGCTAAAGCGGCTTAAGGAAATCTGCGAACAGTAAACCCCGCCAATATGAAATCCCTCTATCCCTGCATTTGGATGAGCGACCAAGCCAAAGAGGCAGCCCAGTTTTACTGCTCGGTGTTCCCAGATGCCAAAATCGAAGATGAGAATCCAATGGTGTCCCTGTGGTCATCCGGGAGCGAAAAGTTCATGTGCCTGAACGGAGGACCGAAGTTCCAGCCCAATCCGAGTATTTCCATTTACTCCATTTTCCCAGATGAAAATGAGCTGGAGCGCATCTGGCAAAAGCTGAGCGAGGGAGGAATGGTGATGATGCCCTTGGACAGCTATCCCTGGTCCAAAAAGTATGGCTGGGTGCAGGATAAATTCGGCGTGAGCTGGCAGTTGGAAAGCAATGTGCCCGAGGGGATCAGGCAGCGATACGTCCCCGCGTTGATGTTTACCGGGGAGCAGTTTGGAAGGGCGGAAGAGGCGATAGCCTTTTATTCTTCCATTTTTCCCAACTCATCGACTCGCTTTATTTCCCGTTATGGTGACGATGCGGGCGAGCAGGCTGGAAAGATCAACCACGCGCAGTTTTTATTGAATGGGCAGCTGTTTGCAGTGATGGATAGTTCCTTCAGCCACCAGTTCGGATTTACCGAAGGCATGTCCTTGGTTATTCCTTGCGACATCCAGGAGGAGATAGATTTCTTTTGGAAAAAGCTGACTGAAGGCGGGGAGGAAAGTATGTGTGGCTGGGTCAAGGATAAGTTTGGGGTCAGCTGGCAGATTGTTCCCACGGTACTGCCAGACTTGATCTCTGATCCGGAAAAGGGACGGCGGGTCGTGGAAGCTTTTCTGAAAATGAAAAAGTTTGACATAAAGGCCCTCGAAAATGCCTAAAGGAAATCCCGGCCACTTGACCGGGATTTTTTGGTTAACGCTTCTTGACATTGTCAAGCGAGTAGGCTCCACCGCCAGTCAGCAGCAAGCTGATGAAGACTACGCAGAATAGGAGGGGGAGTTCTTTTCTTCCAAAGGGATCATCCCAATGTGCGTAAAATGCAGCTGTCAGCATAGTCAGAATTATTGGAATCGAGGCAAGTCGGGTCTTGAATCCGAGTATTACCAAGATCGAGCATATTCCTTCGGCAAATGCCGCCATTGCCAGGGAGATTTCCGGCCCCAGTCCAAAGGGATCGGCAAATTTGATTTCGTTTCCGCTGAAGAATCGCATGATTTTGGGAATGCCATGGGTGAGCATCATGGCTCCAGCTCCCAGGCGTAGGATGAGCAAAGCAAGGTCTGATCGGACGTCAGTTTTCATGAGGATAGCAATTGGTTTGAGATAAAACTACCAAGGGATCTGCTCTCTTCCCAGAAATTTTACACCAGAATCAGGAGAGCATAGCCATGCACATGCGGTTTTTGCCATTCAGGTCTTGGACGACCCTCGCCTTTGTGTAGCCTAAATTCTCCAAAAGCCCCTTGACCGCCGTTCCTTGGGATTCGTGGATTTCAAAATAGATTTTCCCATGGGGAACCAGTAGTTGCTTCCCTTTCTCAGCTATAATCCGATAAAAAAGCAAGGGATCCTCATCGGGTACAAACAATGCACTCCACGGCTCGTGCGCCAGGACATTTTGGTGCATCTGGCTCTTGTCCGACTCCAATACGTAAGGTGGGTTGGATATTAAAATATCTACGTTTGCAAACGCGGGCATCTGGGATAGAATGTCGCAAAGCTCAAAACTGACTCTTGCTCCAAGGTCCCTGGCATTGTCTTTTGCAACTTGCAGGGCAGGCTTCGAAAAATCCAGTCCATGAACCGTAGGATGATCCATCTCCAAGAATAGACTGATAGGTATGCAGCCGGTTCCGGTTCCAATGTCGAGGACTCTGAGTCCCGGAGCCCTGTTTTCTTTGATGATAAGATGAACGAGCTCTTCCGTCTCATTGCGGGGGATAAGGGTGTCACGCGTCACGGCAAACTCCCGCCCGTAAAACGGCGCTTTTCCCAGGATGTATTGGATCGGTTCGCCTGTTTTCAGTCTTTCCAGATCTTGATAAAATTTCGCGGGGAGATCTTCTTCCACAAAAGACCTGAAACTATCGGCTCTTCTGATGCCAAAGTGATACTCCAATAGCCATTCCACGAGGGTACTGGCTTCCTGCTCAGGATAGAGCTCGAGTAGTTGGAGAGTCAGTTTTTTCGAAAAATCCTGTACTGAGATTGGCATGCGCAAAGGTAAGCAGGGTAAGGGATTTGGCCCCGTTGCGGCGGCCTTTTCCTCCGAAAAGCTATTCCTCGACAAATCCCCTTACCTTTGCGGGGAGAATTTCTTCCCATGAAGCTACATAACAATACCATCCGCGGGGTGCATACCGCACTTGAAGCCATTTTTGAAGACGGTCAATACGCAGACAAAGTGATCGAGCGTACACTGAAATCCAATCCCAAATGGGGTGCGAGGGATCGGTCTTTTATCGCCGAGACCACCTACGAAATGGTGCGCTGGTGGAGGTTGATCAACCATTTGAGCCCATCCGAAGACTATTGGGATTTGTTTGGGACCTATTGGCTAATGCAGGGGAATGCGCTGCCGGAATGGGAGGAGTTTGCACGGATAAATCCCGAGAAACTGAAGGGGAAATATGAGTCCATCACCGATCCCGCCTTGTTGGAGTCGATACCTGACTGGCTTCAGAAGCTGGGAGAGGCAGAATTGGGAGGCAAATGGGCATCGGAGATCCACGCTCTCAATGAAGAAGCCGAAGTGGTTTTAAGGGTAAATACGCTAAAGACCACCCGGGAAAGGCTTAAAAACCAGCTTGCTGAGGATGGGATCGATACTTATCTGGCCAAAGGCTATCCTGATGCGTTGATCTTGGAAGAGCGACAAAACGTTTTTCGCAATCCCGCATTTAAGGCCGGGCTATTTGAAGTTCAGGATGCAAGCTCACAGCTGGTGGCATCGGCCTTGGCGGTAGAGCCGGGCATGCGAGTGATCGATGCCTGTGCAGGTGCCGGAGGGAAGTCACTTCATTTGGCAGCTTTGATGGAAAACAAGGGAAAAGTCATCTCCATGGACGTGGAGGAGTGGAAGCTCCAGCAGGCAAAGCTCCGGGCGAGACGAAACGGCGTTTCAATTTTCGAACCCAAAGTCATCGAGGGCACCAAAACCATCAAGCGCCTGAAAGAGTCGGCTGACCGGCTGTTGCTTGACGTTCCTTGCTCTGGGCTGGGTGTGCTGCGCAGAAATCCTGACACCAAATGGAAGCTAAGTCTCGAATCCATCGAAAAGGTAAGGCAGACTCAGCAGGAGATACTTCAGAGTTACCCCTCCATGCTGAAGCCGGGTGGGCAAATGGTGTACGCCACTTGTAGTATTCTGCCCTCTGAAAACGAACTCCAGATTCAGAAATTTCTCAGCAGCGAGGCCGGCAAGAGCTTTGAGCTGATCGAAGACAAAAAAGTCCTTGCCCAGGAAAGCGGCTTCGATGGATTTTACATTGCTCGACTTAGAAAGAAAACGGAGTAATATGCGTCTGCCTCAATTGACGACTTTACACACCGGTCCAAAGCTTTCAAGCTAATTAGTCCTTTCCAAAAGGCTTTGGACTGATTTGTTGTTTTTGGGTCTTGGTTCCAAAACATATTTTAAAACTAAGAGCAGAGGAACGTCGTTTCCACATTTATTTTTGTTTTTTGCTGGCATGGCATAGATTTTTGTTTGTACCTTTGACGGGCAAATAGGGTTACCTATAACCAATATTTGCCATGAATCGAAACTCCTCGAAGTTCCTCTACGAAGCCCTCACCTACGATGATGTGCTTCTCGTCCCGGGTTATTCTGAAGTGCTCCCACGCGAGACCAACACTTCCACCCAACTCACCAAAAAAATCAGATTGAACATTCCACTCGTGTCCGCAGCGATGGATACCGTCACAGAGGCAGAATTGGCCATTGCCATTGCCTTGGAAGGTGGTCTCGGCTTTATCCACAAGAATATGTCGATAGAGAAGCAGGCTGCTCAGGTCCGAAAAGTGAAGCGTTCGCAGGCCGGGATGATTCTTGACCCGATTACCCTTCACATTGATTCCAAAGTTCGCGATGCTGAGACCATCATGAGGGAATATCACATCGGGGGGATTCCAGTGGTCGACGGAGACAAAATCTTGAAAGGAATCATCACCAACCGTGACTTGAGATTCATCAAGGACCAAAACCGTCTGATTCGTGAAATCATGACCAAGGATAATCTGATTACGGCTAAATCCGGGATTTCCTTGGAGCAGGCCGAAGAGATCCTGCAGGAGTATAAGATAGAAAAGCTTCCCATCGTCGATGACGAAAACAAGCTCACTGGACTCATCACCTACAAGGATATTCTGAAAAGAAGAGACAAGCCCCATGCTTGCAAGGATGAATATGGTCGTCTGAGAGTTGGAGCGGCGGTAGGGGTGACAGCTGACATCGTGGAGCGAGTGGAAGCTTTGAAAAACGCCGGTGTCGACGTGGTATCGATCGATACGGCGCATGGGCACTCCAAGGGGGTGATCGAAACTTGCAAAAGAATCAAAGCGGCATTTCCTGATCTGGAAGTGATCGTAGGAAATATTGCCACTCCGGAAGCGGCGATCGCGCTGGCAGATGCTGGTGCCGATGCTGTGAAAGTGGGCGTTGGGCCTGGTTCTATTTGTACGACCCGCGTTATCGCTGGTGTCGGAGTGCCACAACTTTCTGCTGTTTTTGAATGTGCTGAGGCACTGAAGGATCGCGGTGTCCCGGTGATTGCCGATGGTGGTATCCGCTACTCAGGAGACTTGGTGAAGGCAATTGCGGCTGGCGGAAGCTCCATCATGATTGGATCTCTGTTGGCAGGAACGGAAGAAGCTCCCGGGGAAATGATCATTTTCGAAGGAAGAAAATTCAAATCTTACCGAGGCATGGGCTCTCTGGAAGCGATGGAATCTGGCTCCAAAGACCGTTACTTCCAAGATGCCGAGGACAACATCAAAAAATTGGTGCCAGAGGGAATCGTAGGACGAGTGCCCTACAAAGGCTTGGTATCCGAAGTGCTTTACCAATTGGTCGGCGGGCTTCAGGCCGGCATGGGATACTGTGGTACCAAGACCATAGAAGATCTTCAAACGAACGGTAAATTCGTGAAAATAACTACTGCCGGGGTGAAAGAGTCGCACCCGCACGACGTGAGCGTGACTAGGGAAGCTCCTAACTATAGCTTGAAATCATAAAAAACTAAAACCGGCTGAGGCCGGTTTTTTTATGCAGTTTAGTAGAACCAATTGCTTTAACCTTGATTATGCAATAGGATTTATTTCTGAGTCAAAAAGTGGTTAAATT
>CAZTJM010000053.1:0-28194 GCA_964613865.1 uncultured Limnohabitans sp.
GTCTCCAGCACAACACCGCGCAAGCCGTCGATCTTGAAACAGGCATCCATGATTTTGTCAGTGATTCCCGGGAAAAGCTTCAGCACCATCACGCGATTGTCCAGATGGCTCATCTTTACCAATTTCTTGTGCGGTTCGTATGGACGGATCGCATTGGTATTGTAGTCGATCACGATACCAGCTTCCGCGAGGCTGGGGTAGTTTTCCGACTCAAAGGCATCAAAGTGGATGCTTTGGACTTTCTTCGATCGATTGCCACGAAGCAACATGTGGTTAAAAAAGATGCAAACCTCCGGTACGATCGGGCGGCCTCCCATTTTCGCCGTAGCAATTTCGAGCGAGGTCATCAGGTTTTCACGCGCATCTGATCGCATTGCAGAAATCGGCAATTGCGCTCCCGTAAAGATCACCGGCTTATTAAGGCCATGGAGCATATAGCTCATCATTGACGCAGAATAGGCCATGGTATCCGTGCCGTGAAGCACGACAAAGCCGTCGTAGCTATCGTAATTTTCGTAGATGATATAGGACATATCCATCCAGTGGCGCATGGACACATTGGAGGAATCAATAGGCTCTGGAAAGGAAATCACCGTAATGGCGATATCCATATTGGAAAGGATCGGGATCTTCTCCAGAATCTGCCCAAAGTTGAAGGGAACGAGCGAACCTGACTCGTCATAAGCCATCCCGAGAGTACCTCCGGTATAAATGATCAGTACAGAGGCTGTCTTGGCTGTCTTAAGCCCCGTATTTAGGCGGACTATTTTATAATTCATACTGTGATTTCCTTGAATAAATTCAGCGCGTTGGCTTTGGTCACCAATGCCACTTCGCTCGCCGAGGTCTGGAGTAGGTCTCCCACACGTTGGGCAATGGCTGGCAAGTAAGCAGGGGTATTCCTTTTGCCGCGGTGAGGCACAGGAGCCAGATAGGGCGCATCTGTTTCCAAAACCAAATGTTCAGGACTGACAAATGGAACAACGGCGTCTAGCCCCCCATTTTTGTAAGTGGCGACTCCGCCTATTCCCAACAGGAATCCCAACTTGACAATCTTTTGCGCTTGCTCCAACGTGCCCGTAAAACAATGGAAAATACCCGAAAGAGTTCCATCTTGGGCTTTTTCGATGATTTCGATAGTTTCATCGATGGATTCCCTGCAATGCAGAACCACCGGAAGGTTGTGTTTTTTCGCCCATCCCAGCTGGATATTCAGCGCCTCTTTTTGGATTTCGAAGGTGGTTTTGTCCCAATAAAGATCCGTACCGATCTCCCCCACTGCCGCAAAGGACCGCTTGCCCAGCCAATCCTCCATCACGTAAAGCTGCTGCTCAAAACCCTCCTTGACGTCGCAAGGGTGAAGCCCCATCATGGGAATACAAAGGTCTCCATAACGCGACTCGCATTCCAGCATTCGGTCGATGGTTTTGACATCCACATTGGGCATATAGATCCGCTCGATGCCAGCTTCCCTGATCTCTTCGATGACCTGGTCACGGTCCGCGTCAAACTTCGTGGAATAAATGTGGGCGTGGGTATCGATCAGGTTCATGGGTAACTACGGGACTTCCAGTGTACTTTGGAGGGCCAAAAGTAATAAAGAATCGTCAGGCTCAGACTTGCAATCTGGTAAAAATCAAAGAAAATCAAAGGGGAGAGCCTAATCTTTTCGCCCGCTCTATGGGCAAAAAATCGCAGAAATGACGATTGGCAAACTACCTTCAAAAACCATGTCGCCAATCCGAGTTTCCAGTCAACCAGGAGAAGTGCAAGAACTGCGGGAAAGAACAAAAACTGAATCCCCAGCAGGGTCTTCCAAGCCAAGGAAAGTGTCGCTGCCCCAGTCACCCAGCGTTTTCGCTGGCTAAGCAGGGAAGCCCAGCCTTCTTCCGCTTTTGTTTTCACCAGAAAGCCACTCGAAACCTGATGATGAAGTTTATATCCGGCGCGCAAGACGGATCGGGAAATCTCGAGATCCTCAGTGACTGAGGATTTGATGCCCTCAAAGCCCCCACTTCCAAAGTATGCCTCCCGACTGATGATCATATTGTTCCCCAAGCCCGTTGTAAGAAGTCCCAAGTCGGTAACCGCCTTGACGATGCCTAGTGTATTCCACCATTCCAACTCCTGCATCCTGGCAAAAAAACCAGCACCCTTCACCTGCGTGACTCCAATTACGATTCCCATACCGTCTTCAAAACACCCAATTCCCTCCGTGACCCAAGACTCCGGGACCTCACAGTCGGCATCTGTAAAAAAGAACAAATCCCCGATCGCTACTTTGGCAATGATGGCCAAGGCATTGGCTTTTCCATTGCTTTGGAATCTACCCACCTGATCCGCCCTAATGGAAATCAATCTCCGATTCGGGCTGCCCTTGCTCCACTCAGCAACCAGGCCGGCGGTACCATCCTCACTTTGGTCATCCGCGATGAGGATTTCCAGTTTATCCTCTGGATAGTTGAGCCGATCAAGACTTTTGAGGAGCATTGGCAGTGACTTCTCCTCGTTTCTCGCCGCTATTAGAATCGATACCCTCGGAAAAGGGATAGGCCTGCTCGATCGCTGTTTCCAGTTTACTCTTAACAAAATCTGCAAAAGCAGATACTGCACGATCAGCAGTCCAGCAAAGGCCGCCAATAGGGCCGCGCTCATAGCAACGCAGTTTCAAAACCCATTTCCACCAAAAAATCAAGGTATGCCGGAAGTACTTTTGGAAGTACATCTTGGGTCTTTTGCTGATCATGAAAGACGACTATACTTCCCGCACGGGTATTTGCCGTGGTTTTGTCCATAATTCTCGACGGAGGAAGAGACAAATCATAGTCTCCCGAAAGCACATCCCACATCAAAACCTTTTTGGATTTGAGGATTGATTTTGCCTGCAGGCCGGTGATCAATCCGTAGGGGGGACGAAAAAGATTCGTTTGGATGCCGATTTTCTGCCCGACAGTTTCATCAAAAGCCCGAACATTTTGGAGGTATTCGCCAGCTGGGGTTTTCCAACCGTTGAGATGGTTAAAGGTATGATTGCCGATCCCGTGCCCCGCATTCACCACCTCCATGGCCAAGCTTTGATGTTTGCGGACGTTGTCCCCCACCATAAAAAAAGTGGCTTTTTGCCCCCTTTTCTCGAGTTCGTTCAAGACATAGTCGGTGGCACCTGGCACCGGCCCATCGTCAAAGCTCAGAAAAACCCGATTTCCCGAGGGATCGCCCCTCCAGATTCGTTTTGGAAACAGCAATTGAACGGCGTGTGGAACGGTATGCCAAACCATGCCTTAGTTGAATCTAAGGCTGAGCAAGGTCAGGTCATCCCGAAGCGGAACGTTCCGGGTGAAAGCTTTCATTTGTTCAAAAAAGTCCGAATGAAAGTCCTCCGGATTCAGGCAAAGATGTGAATCCACATAGCTGCGGAATCTATCCTCCCCAAATTCCTCTTCTTCGGAATTCATCGCCTCTGTCAGCCCGTCGGTGTAAAGGTGGATGGTGAAGTGGTCCAGATCCATCCGGTCCCCAATCTCCAAAAAAGGCAATTCCTCAAAAGCTCCAAGTATGGTCGTCCCAGCCTCCAGCAACTCGGTACGCGAAGACTTCTCCCGACATAGGATAGGTGGATTGTGGCCCGCATTCACGAAGCGAAGTCGCTTGCTTTTATAGTCGTACTCTCCGAGGAAAAAGGTAATAAAACGCTCTCCCTTGGTGTTTTCGATGAGTGTATGGTTGAGCTGATGGATGATCACGTCAAAATCCGCGTCGGTTCTGAGGAGTGTCCTGAGTGCCGCCTGAAAATTGGACATAAGCAGCGCCGCAGCGATCCCTTTGCCCGACACGTCCGCGATGCAGAAATACACTTTGTCCTCGCCCTTTCTGATAAGATCATAATAGTCGCCGCCCACCATGCTGTGGGGATAGTAGGTCACTGTCGCTTTGAGTTCGTCGGTGTTCGGCAGTGAGTCAGGAAAAAGCATCTGCTGAACCTGCGAAGCGATCGCCACTTCCCGGTTGAATACCTCCTGTTGCAGCTGCTTTCGCGCAAAACGCTTGTTTTCCAGCGCCACCACCAGAATATTGGCCAAGGCTTGGGTGAAATCAAGATCCAGCTCCGTGTCGGTGGACTTTCTTTTCAGGAAAAGGATGGCCAGCATCTTATCCTTATGATATACCGGCAAGTAGGTTTCCAATTCATCGAAACTGTACTCATCGCTCAGCTGTATCATGAGCTGGCCGGTCTCTTTTTGGTCATTGACTTGGTCGGTGCTGAGGGACAAGGGCACTTTGCCCTTTACCCCGTGGGAGATTTTTCTCTCAAAGGCGTCATCCTTGTAGACATACAGGATCAAGGCCTTGATGTCCAAATGTACCAGACAGGTAAATTTGAAGATGTTCACCAAGACCGTTTCGGGCTGATTCTCGTTGATCGCCTGGGTGATCTCCAGGAGAGCTTTCAGCTCCAGTCCTTTCCGTTCGTATTTGTAGGTTTCGTCTATCAAGGATTACAGGGCGTTATGGGCCATCAGGCCTTTTTTGGTGGCAAGAAAATACAGGCTTCTGCCTTCCCCCAGCACATCGACCACGTCGAAGCGCTCTTCATCTGGGGATTGAAGGCATTTGATCAGCCCATCTCGGTATAGGGAATCCAGCGTGCTCAGCAGCAAATGTTCGTCCCAGCCAAGCGAGTCCAATAGGTAATGGTATGGCTGAACAAAATAAAGCTCATCCAGCAGGTCAAATTCAGCGTCACTCATAGGATTCAATTCAGAAGCTAAAATAAGCATTCTTCAATTGGCCCGTCCTTTCCATACAAATTTTCCCCGGACGGTACCGACAGCCACTGTCAGAATATAAAACGGGTGGAAAAAGGAAGTTTTCACAAAATCGACCAGCGAGCTACGAAGATGCAGAGCCGTGAGCACCCGGCCTAGGGAGAGCTTTTCCGCGACAACTTTCCCGGTCCAAACAACAAAAAAAGCAAGCATCCCCGGAATACCCAAGCAAAACAACCCAGCACTAGCCAACCATATCGCCTGGACTAAAAAAGCGCCAATGGCAGAAAAGGCATGGCCCCAATCCCCATGGTACTTCCACTTGCTAGCCCAGCGAATGCGCTGCTTGACCAAATCCGAAAAAGTAGCTTGGGTTTTTGTTTGGACAAGATTCTCGACAAAGGGAGAGTAAACACAGCTTCCTGTTCCAAACTTCGCCAGGATTTTCTTGAGCAAAAACTCATCGTCCCCAGACCAAAACTGGAGATTCCCCCCATAACCTCCGACCTCCAGAAATGCGGATTTTCTATAGGCAAAATTGGCCGCACTACATAGTAAGGGCCGCTTTTGGCTGAAGAAAAACTGCGTCACCAGCAGGATGCTAGCCCACTCTATCTGTTGGAATCGCTGAAAAAACCAAAGCTCCCCGGAAGTGATGACCGGACCGGCAACCAGCTGGACCTTGGAATCAAGGAAGGCTTCGGCCATTCTTTCCACCCAAACCTTCGGAAAACGACAGTCTGCATCCGAGCAAAGGATAAGCTCGGTCCTGGCCGCCTCCACGCCGCATTGGATCGCGGCCTTTTTACCCGCACCTGGACTTTTGAGAACGCGGACTCTGGAGTCCCCCTCAATCATTTCCTGCAAGGACGAGAAAGTATCATCTTCGCTTTGATCATCAACGAGGATGATTTCAAGCTTAGGATAGGTGATTTTGCCGAGCTCAGCTATCAGTGATTCGAGGTTTTCAAGTTCATTCCTCAGCGGGATCAACAGCGTGACTGGAGGAAAAAAGCCTTTTGAATCCGCCACCGGCCGCTGCTTGGGCCATTTTCCCGCAAACCAATTCAGCAGGACAAAGTAGCTCAGCGTCCAAAGGAGGTAAAAACAGATCATCTTTTCGGCTAACTTGCGGGGGTGAGTAAAGAAGTGAAAAAAGAGCCAAAGGAAAAAATCATCCTGGGAATCGACCCCGGCACCACGGTAATGGGGTACGGATTGATTCTTACCGAGGGCAAAAAATATAAGATTCTACAATACGGAGTCATTCATCTCAAAAAATACGAGACCCATGAATTGAAGCTTAAAAAAATCTTTGAGCGGATCTCTGGAATCATCGATGAGTTTGCGCCGGATTCGGTGGCACTGGAGGCGCCTTTTTATGGAGTCAACGTACAATCCATGCTCAAGCTCGGCCGCGCCCAGGGCGTAGCCATGGCGGCTGCACTTTCGAAGGAAATCCCGATTACCGAATACTCGCCAAAAAAGGTGAAGCAATCCGTGACGGGAAACGGCAATGCCTCCAAAGAGCAGGTCGCCGCGATGTTGCAGACTTTGCTTGGGATCACCGAACTCCCAAAATTGTTTGATGCGACGGATGCCCTTGCGGTAGCGCTATGCCACCACTTCCACGAGGGGAGAGTTCAGGCGCGGGGGCGAAACGAAGGTTGGAAGTCCTTCATCGAAGAAAATCCCAATCGGATTAAAAAATAAGTCCTGGCCGTCTCCGACCAGGACTTGGATCTTTCATACAAATGCCACTGATGCCATATCCTGGAATCAGTCGAATACTTGTTAGTTTCCTCCGAAGGTGTAGCCCGCGGAAATCTTGAACACTTGATTTTTGAAATCAAGGTTATAATAATTTAGCGAGGTGAATCCCAAGTCATAGCTTGCCTGGACATTGAAGCCCAATGGCAGCTTCACCTGCGCACCAAACACTCCACCGATGTCATATCCTTTGGTAGCGTCAGAGCTGTCGCTGGTCTGATCTCCTTTTTGATACTTGCTCGATGCCAAGATCGAAGCCTGCGGCCCCGCAAACACATTAACAGCAGGGAGGAGCTTCAGTCTTACCAAAACGGGAATATCAATATATCCCAAAGTCTCTTTCACCTCTAAACCAGTCCCGGCCTCCTCGCCGGTGTAGCCCTTTTGGGAATACTGGATGCCCGGCTCTACTGAAAGAAAATCCGCACCCAGGGTGTAGTAGGCCCCAAGATGAAATCCCGATTTTGGGTCAAAATCCGCATCTGAAAAATTGGCTGAATTGTAGCCAGCCCTCACCCCAAATTGCGCTTGTGCTGCGGCAGAAAAACCTACCAGAAAGAAAACCAACAAAATTTTTCTCATGAGTCAATTATTTTTAATTTCCAGTAAAACTAACGCAAGAAACTTCATTTCTTGTTTAGGTCCTCCATTTTTAAAAGCTGCAGATGGAAAAAATCCTGGGGATGTTTGATCAGTTTCCTAAACTCAGCGAGGAGGCAAAATCCGCTTTTACATCCAATGTCGAGTTGCTGAGCTTTGAACGGGGGGACCTATTGGAACAGGAAGGAAAGGTCTGCAGCTACCTCTACTACGTAAAAGACGGCTCTGCCAGAAGCTTTTACAACAAAGACAACAAGGATGTCACGGTGTCTTTTACCCTCGAAGGGGAGTTTGTCACGTCTATGAGTTCCTTTATTTCCAGAAAGCCTTCCTACGAAAACATCGAAGCCATGGAAAGGTCCACATTCGCGCGGATCAGCTACGACAGCTTGATTGGACTTTTTGAAACACACGGTGAATTGGAGCGGGCCTATCGACTGATTCTGGAGCAGTATTACATCATGCTTGAGGAGCAGCTGATCTTTGCCAAGTTCAAATCCGCAAAGGACAGATACTTAGACCTGATGGAATTCCGTCCCAAAGTCATCCAAAAGGCATCTGTGGGGCAGATCGCCTCCTATCTCGACATGAGCATAGAGACACTCAGCCGAATCAGGGGCAAGATCTGATTATTTGATTTTTCTCAACAGCGTATTGTACTGCCAAAAGCTACTTTTGGGCAGTACACATTTTACAAAAACCCGAAATCCCATGCGAAAATCAATTCAAGCAGTTCTGGGCGTAGTCCTTGCCTCCGCGATTATTTCTTGCGGTACGAGCACTACAGAGCAGACATTTGACTCTTCCAAACTCAGCAAGATGAGCCAGGAAGAAGTGGAAAAAGTGGTCGAGGCATTCATCATGGCGGAGGATTCCAGCACCATCGAAATCCCTGGGGGATTTTTTGAACTAAACACACAGCTAATCCTCGACAACAAGAAATCTGTCAGAATCAAGGGCGCGGGGATGGACAAAACGGTTCTTTCCTTCAAAAACCTAAAATCCGGCGGCGAGGGAGTGAAAATCGTGGGTAACAACATCACGGTGGAAGACCTGAGTATAGAGGACGCACCAGGAGACGGGCTAAAGGCACAGCATTCGGATGGGGTTACCTTTAGGAAGGTCAATGTCACCTGGACGAACGGGGATAAGTCAAAAAACGGCACCTACGCCATCTATCCCGTTCAGTGCAAAAATGTGGTGATCGATCAGTGCATCGCCTCGCACTCCAAAGATGCGGGGATCTACGTGGGACAATCCGAAAATATCATCGTCAAAAACTCTCTTGCATTTGGCAATGTGGCGGGGATTGAAATCGAAAACTCGGACAATGCCGAGGTCTTTGGCAATACCGCAAGGGATAACTCAGGAGGGATCTTGGTATTCAATCTCCCGGGCCTGCCCAAGTCTGATGGCAAGGGCACAAAAATCTACGACAATGACATCCTAAACAACAATCACGAGAACTTTGCCACTCCGATCGGCGAGGGGCCAAACGGGAACACAGTGACCATGATTCCGCCTGGATCTGGAATCATCCTTCTGGCAGCCAAAGAAGTCGAAATTTTCAACAACCGGATCCACAACAACAAAACCACCGGCGTGGCCATCGCAAGCTACCAAGTGACTGGTTTTCCAGCTGAAGCGCCAGATTGGTCCCCCTACACCAGCGATGTATATGTGCATGACAATGCCTACGAACGAAAAGCTCTTTCCATGCCTGATCTGACTCGGGAGCTCGGCCAGCTCGTAAGCGTCCATAATGCCTATGGCCCTGCCAAAACGCAGGACATTATCTATGACGGAATTTGGGACAAAGCAATCAGCGAAACCATAGCCTCCAATCCTATGCGCGTCTGCATACAGGAATCAGGCATCGAAAACCTCCACTTCACCAGATTTTACCTCATGGACGGGGAGGATAATATCGAGTCCTTCAAGGACTACCAGCTCTTCCAAAACTGCAAGATAAATGTGGCCACGGATGTGTCCGCCATTGCAGCTTTGTAATTCGTTTCTCGAATATAAACAGTTGAAAAGATGAGAAAAACGGACTGGAAGGCGGGCATTTGCTCGATTTTATGGGTTGCCATGCTGCTGATTTCCTGCGGCAAAAACGAGGAAAAAGCTACGCCGCTGCCTGAAGCTTTACCAGAAGAGACCGCAACCGGAATTTTCCCCTACAAGAAATTGTCGACCTATGGCTTTTTTGCAGGAGAACTCAAAACCTTGACTCCCAAAGATGAGGTCACTTTTTATAAGCCAGCCTCGTCCTTGTTTACGGATTATGCACTCAAAAGCCGCTTTGTGTTTATTCCCGTAGGGGAACAAGCCCAAATCATGGAATCCAAAATAGAGTTTCCAATCGGGTCAGTCCTGATCAAAAACTTCTACTATCCCGAGGACTTCCGGAAGTCGGACGGAAATAGAAGAATCATCGAGACGCGCCTACTGATCCGTGAAGATGATGGCTGGCAGGCCTATCCCTACCTATGGAATGAAGAGCAGACTGAAGCTTTGCTGAAGGTTGTCGGTGCAGAGACGGAGGTTAGATTCATCGACTATTCTGGGAAAGATCAAGTCGTCAACTACATCGTCCCAAACAAAAACCAATGCAAAAGCTGCCACAACCAGTCCGAAACGATGGCGCCCATTGGCGTGAAGCCCCAGCATCTCAACAACGAGCTGGACTATGGAACGACGAAGGAAAACCAGCTGGCCCACTGGAGCGGGAAGAAAATCCTGGCGGGCTTTGAGGGTGCAGATGCCCATCCTGCTATGATAGACTACGAGGATCAATCCCAAGCGATCCCAGCCCGCGCTATGGCCTACCTCGACATCAACTGTGCCCATTGCCACAGCGCTGAAGGCCCAGCAAGTACTTCAGGTCTATTCTTAACCTACGATCAGACTGATCCATTGAAACTTGGAATCAACAAAACTCCCGTCGCAGCGGGGAAAGGTGCCGGAAGCTTCAAATTTGACATTGTCCCGGGCAAACCTGATGAATCGATCATTACCCACAGGATGAACTCCACGGAAGTTGGAGTAGCCATGCCAGAACTGGGGAGAACTACCTTACACCAAGAGGGGGTCGAACTGATTCGGGAGTGGATCCTTACTCTTCCCCAGTAGCCTTATTTCCAAATCATTGCTTCTTCCCAAATTCAAAAGGCTAATCAGAGCGAAGACCGGGGAGGTACTTTGGCAAAAAAAGGGGCTGTTCCAATGAAACAGCCCCTTACCAACACTCGATTAAAAAGTATAGCCTAAGGAGACTTTAAATCCCCTGTTGAAGACATCAGCATCGCTATCCTTGAAAATCGGAGTCATGCCGTAGTCGTAAGATCCCTGTATGTTAAAGCCCTGCGGGAGATTATACCCTAAGCCAAAAACCAGGCCAGCGTCGGTGCTCTTAACGGCATCAGTCTCAAAGGACACGGTCGAGTCGCCGATATCACCTTCAAACTTGGACTTGGTAAGAAATGAGACCTGAGGCCCTGCAAAGAGATTGAAGCCCTCGCCTACTTTGAACCTCAGCAAGACTGGCACATCCACATAGTCCAGAATCGCACGGCTCTCGAGACCATCGTCATTTTGGGTTCCCTTGATGGAGTAAAAGACCCCTGGCTCGATCGCAATAGGGCCTTCACCCAAAAAACTTGCGTAGACCCCCGCGTGAAACCCAGCCCTGTTGGTATAGTCATTCTCGGAAACGTCATCTCCTCCAAAATTGAAGAAATTCGCCCCTCCCCTGATCCCAAAGGCACTTTGGGCACTTGAGCCCGCAATCGTAAACGCCGACACGGCAACTAGCAGCAAAAACTTTTTCATGGTGTTTAAATAGTTGGTTCACCCAGCTATTGCCTATTTCGGTGCCAAAAATCATCGGCAAAATGCAGACACACCGACCGTTTCAGACCACAATCTTTTCGACGTAGTCGGAATTCAACAGCCCCAAGGCGCCCATGTACTTTAGGTTAAAAGTCAAGGTTTCACCCACTTTAAGGCCTTTTCGGTCTATCCCCAGATTGACGATGAGCATGTCTGAGCTCGCTCCGAGTATCTCCAATTCCGGATCTTTCGGAAAAAGATATTCTGGTGAAACATCCAACAATCCCACATCCAAAATCGCCCGAAAGGAGGTCTTGCCGTAGAGAGATTCATCAATTTGGGCAATTTCGCCTCGGGGGTTCGATCCCAAGACGCCCGTAGGCAGGAGTGGTTTTTCCTGCAATTCGATGATTTCGGCGTGCAGTTCAAAAACATCTCCATGCATTCCTTCGATGATTTCCTCCTTCACCAGATCCACCCCAAAGTAGAGCGTCTCCCCCACGCGAAAGTGATTGATGCCTTGCGGCAACTGTTGAGAGAGCATCAAAGGTATGGTGACGGAGGTGCCGGCAGACAGCCATGGGATTTCATGTCCGAATTTCAGTTCGATGATCTGCTTGTAGAGCGAGAGCTGGATGAGCTTGTCTGTGCTGGGCATGACCCCGTTGAGACAATTGAGATTGGTGCCAAGGCCGATCACTTCGATCCCAGGAAGCTGAAAGACCTCTTCATAAAAATCTATCAATTGCTCTCCCATCACGCCCTCGCGCAGGTCTCCCGTCTCGACCATGATGATGATCTTGTGGTTCTTCCCCTGGAGCACCGACTCAGCGCTGATCATGCGGATCGTCTCCAGCTCAGAGTTGAGGCTTACATCGGCAAACTCGACCATCTTGCCGACATTCTTTTTGGAAACGGGTTTGATGTAGACCGTCTGCACCTCGCGCTTGATGCGCTTGACCATGGCAAGATTGGATATGCGGCTGTCATGCACCTCGGTGATTCCGAGGTTGATCAGTTCTTGTAGAAAAAGCTTATTGCCGCAGAGCATCTTTGAAACTACGCCCCAGTCCACTCCCCGCTCCTCAAAAAGCCGGGTCAATACTTGGTAGTTTGTTTTGAGTTTTTCCCTGTTTAGGGTCAATACCGCCATTTTAATTTTTGTTTAGTCGCATTTCAAGGTACTTGTTGGTAAAGCCGAGGCGTTCGTAGAGTTTTCTGGCTGGATTGTCCGGTTCCACATGCAGAGCGATGGCACCGTTGGCCATTTTGATCGCCAAGTCAAGGATTTTCTTGCCGATTCCTTTTCCTCGCATCCGCTCATCGACGGCGATATAAACGAGGATATTTTCCGGAATATACCCAGACATTCCGGTCTTGTTCATCACCAGTGCACCTACCACATTCCCTTTTTCCCTTGCCAAAAAGACAAAGCCGCCCGCCTGCAATCCTGGGTCGAGTGCGTAGTCGAGGCACTTCATGATGTCTTCTTTGGGATCTCCAAACTTCCCCAGATGGAGCAAAAGGAAATCTGCGATCTCGTTTTTTTGCAGGTACGTGGCATTGTCTATGGCAGACAGTGATTCTAATTGGATCATAGCTATTTCTATTTTCGTTGGTTTGAGATTTTGTACACTACCCAAAAGGCCGATGTGGAAACCAGAATGCCGTAGAAATTCGGGTCCAAGCCCAACGGCATCACTATTTCGAAAAACGAAAGCCCAGCGGTGACAGTTCCTCCTGAGATCATTGCCGCGATGGCTGCCGGAGGATTCTTCAGGTTGAAAAACAACCCAGCAATGACCGGAACCAAAAGCCCTGAGACCATGAACCCGTAGGAATAGAGCATCAGCGTGAGCACCTCGGTCATCTGCCAAGCGAGCAACACCGCCAAGATCCCAATTCCCAGCGTGACTCCCTGAGTGAGCCTGAGCTCTTGGGAGTGCGAGCCCGGGGTAAAAAACTTCCGCAGCAAGTCCGTCACCAAGTTTCCAGAAGCCGCCATGAGACAGGAATCAGCCGTGGACAAGACCGCCGAAAAATACGCGGACATCATCAAACCCAGGATTCCCGCCGGCAAAATCTGGCTGAGCAATACCGGAAGTCCAAGCTCGGGATCCATGGCCGTGGTAAAACCCTCCAAAGCGCCCTGCTCTACGGCAACACGAGAAAGCAACCCAAGAAACACCCCCATGAAAGCCATCAGCGGCCATTCGAAAAGTCCGGCAATGAACCAGGCTTTTTTGGCAGACTTTTCATCCCTGGCAGCAAAGATCCGCTGATAGAGCGTCATCCCCACAAACCAGATTGGAACAATGGTAATCCCCCAGTTGACCGCGTCCTGCCAGCCCAATTGGGACAAGGACAAAAATTCCGGTGGAAGGGTATCGTGGATGCCCTGCCATCCGCCTACAAAGAAGAAAGCAGCCGGGATGCCAATCCCAATCAATCCTAGCATCAAAATTATCCACTGTATCGTGTCGGTATAGATCACGGCTTTCAGTCCGCCCATCACGGTGTACACCACCGCCACCGTGCCCATGATCACGAGTGCCGTAGAAAGCTCCAGCTCCGGAAAAGTACCTGACGCGAGCTTTGCCCCAGCCAGCAATTGGGAAGAGGTAAATCCAAGATAGCCTAGGAAACAGATCACCGAAGCCACCAAGGCCGTCTTGGAATCAAAAAAGTGTCCTATGATCTGCGGAAAAGTGTAGAACTTGGAAAAAGCCGGATCGGACTTGACTCGGGGAATCAGAAAAACTGCGGCCAGCCAGGCGCCAACTAGTCCGGTGAAAAGCATCCAGGAACCTGAAATCCCCATCGCAAATCCCAATCCTCCCAAACCTATGGAGAAGCCTCCTCCTACGTCAGTGGCGACTACGGAAAGGCCGATGTGCCAGCTCCCTATCGAACGTCCCCCAACATAATAATCCTCCTGGCTGGTGTTCTTTCTCATGTAATAATACCCTATTCCCAACATGGCTCCCATGTAGGCGATGAAGATCACCAGATCCAGAAAATTCATTATGTTTTTGACTATTTAACAAAAGCTATTTAAAATATAATTTTTCAAAGTTACAAAAACTTAAGCAAAAGGCCAATTTTATTTCGTTTATGAGGCAAATCCATTCTTTCAGTGCAATTTTTTCTTCCTTATTTCACAATGAAGAATTTTCTTGAAAAATCAAATCGTAGCGAACCCGCTATCAAAACCCTTCTATTTGCCCCAAAAACAAAAAAAGCCAGACCCAAGGCCTGGCTTTGAAAATCAAATCAACTAAGATCAGACGTTATCGCTACTCATCACCGCTGAGAAATATTCCCTGTTCATCCGCGCTATATTCGTGATGGAGATTCCCTTTGGACATTCAGCCTCGCAGGCACCCGTATTGGTACAGGCACCAAATCCTTCCGCGTCCATCTGCGCGACCATCTTCTCCGCTCTGGTCTTGCGCTCCACCTGCCCCTGGGGCAGCAAAGCCAACTGGGATACCTTGGCAGAGGTAAAGAGCATGGCTGAGGCATTTTTGCAGGCAGCTACGCAGGCGCCGCATCCGATACACTGGGCGGCATCCATGGCCAGGTCGGCGATGGTCTTCGCAACAGGAATTTCGTTGGCATCGGGCACCCCGCCAGTGTTGACGTTGACATAGCCCCCGGCTTGGATGATTCGGTCAAAAGCCTCCCGATCCACGACGAGGTCTTTCACCACGGGAAAAGCCTTGGCACGCCATGGCTCGATGGTGATGGTTTCCCCATCATTGAAAGAACGCATGTGAAGCTGGCAAGTGGTCGTCTGCAGTGGACCATGTGGCTTGCCGTTGATGTATAGCGAGCACATCCCGCAGATGCCCTCGCGGCAGTCGTGGTCGAAGTGTACTGGGTCTTCCCCTTTTTCGGTCAGCTCTTCATTGAGCACATCCAGCATTTCGAGGAAAGACATGTCTTTGGAAACGTGATCGACAGGATAGGTCGCAAAGCCACCCTTGTCCGACGAATTTTTCTGTCTCCAGATTTTTAAAGTCAATTTCATATCTGTTCGGTCTATGAATTTTGTCCACTAATTATTTGTAAGAACGCTGGGTCAGCTTCACGTTTTCAAAAACCAAAGGCTCCTTGTTCAATTCCTCGGCCTGTCCTTCACCCATGTACTTCCAGGCGGCCACGTAGGCAAAGTTTTCGTCGTCGCGCAGCGCTTCGCCCTCAGGTGTCTGGTACTCTTCACGGAAGTGTCCTCCGCAGGACTCGTCCCTGTTGAGCGCATCATCTACCATTAACTCACCCAGCTCGAGGAAGTCCGCCACGCGATGGGCTTTTTCGAGGGAGAGATTCAATTCCTCATTGGTACCGAGCACCTTTACGTCAGCCCAAAACTAGTATCACAGTTCTTGGATTTCGGCTTTTGCCTGCTTCAGCCCCTCGGCGGTACGGGCCATGCCGCAGTGGTTCCACATGATCTTGCCCAGCTTTTTGTGGAAGTGGTCGACAGTCTTTTTACCATTGATCGTCAGTAGCTTGCTGATGCGAGCTTTTACTTCCTGTGCTACTTTTGCAAACTCGGGATGGCTTTCGTCTACCTTTTTGGGCGGAGTCTGAGCCAGATAGTCACCGATGGTATATGGAATCACAAAATACCCGTCAGCCAGTCCCTGCATCAGCGCTGAGGCTCCCAGGCGGTTGGCCCCGTGGTCGGAGAAGTTGGCTTCACCCAGGGAGTAAAGGCCAGGAATAGTCGTCATCAGGTTATAATCCACCCAAAGACCGCCCATGGTATAGTGTACCGCAGGATAGATCATCATCGGCACCTCGTAGGGGTCTTCGCCGGTGATCTGCTTGTACATGTCAAAGAGGTTGCCGTATTTCTGCTCGATCACCTGCTTGCCGTCACGCTTGATCGCATCGCGAAAATCCAAGAATACCGCTTCTCCGGTTTCGTTGACGCCACGGCCTTCATCGCATACATATTTGGCGTTTCTTGAGGCCACGTCACGCGGCACCAAGTTTCCAAAAGAAGGATATTTTCTCTCCAGGAAGTAGTCCCTGTCCTCCTCCTTGAGGTCGGATACTTTGATCTGGCCTTTTCTGAGCTTCTCGGCATTTTCTTTGGTTGCAGGCACCCACACTCGGCCGTCGTTTCGCAAGGACTCGGACATGAGTGTCAGCTTAGACTGATGGTCCCCAGAGACTGGAATACAGGTCGGGTGGATCTGCGTAAAGCAAGGGTTGGCAAAGTAAGCGCCGCGCTTGTGAGCTCTCCAAGCCGCCGTTACGTTGCAACCCATTGCGTTCGTAGAAAGGAAGAACACGTTGCCGTATCCCCCTGTGCAGAGCAAAACTGCGTGTGCAGCGTGTGTTTCCACTGCTCCGGTGATCAGGTTGCGTGTCACTATCCCTCGGGCGTGTCCGTCGATCATGACCACATCCATCATCTCGGTGCGGGGATAAAGCTTCACTTTACCGGTCGCCACTTGGCGGCTAAGGGCGGAGTAAGCTCCCAAAAGCAGCTGCTGTCCGGTTTGGCCCCGGGCATAGAAGGTTCTGGACACCTGAGCCCCACCAAAGGATCGGTTGGCCAGCAAGCCTCCATATTCGCGGGCAAAAGGAACTCCCTGAGCCACGCATTGGTCTATGATCTTCACGGATACCTCGGCCAGTCGGTATACGTTGGCCTCGCGGGCTCTGTAATCGCCCCCTTTTATCGTATCATAGAAAAGTCTGAAAATCGAATCACCGTCGTTTTGGTAGTTTTTGGCAGCATTGATCCCACCCTGTGCAGCAATGGAGTGCGCTCTTCGCGGGCTATCGTGAAATGTAAATGCCCTGACATTGTAGCCCAACTCAGCCAGGGAGGCCGCGGCAGAAGCGCCGGCAAGACCAGTCCCCACTACAATGACATCATATTTTCTTTTGTTTGCAGGGTTGACCAGTTTGCTGTTAAACTTGTGCTTAGTCCATTTTTCTGCCAAAGGACCAGCAGGAATTTTGGAATCTAGTATCATATTGGGACTTCAGATTAGCTGGTGAAATAGATGTAAAGTGGCATTGCCGCAAACAGAACCGGCACCACAATGCAATAGAACTGGCCTATCGCCTTGATGGCAGGAGAATACTTTTTGTGATTCCATCCCAAAGTCTGAAATGCCGAGTCAAAACCATGGGACAGGTGAAAGGCCAAAAACGCCATCGCTACCACATATCCTATTACCATGAAGATGTTTTGGAAGGCGAAATTCACGATGCTGTAAAGGTCTTTGTACTCCTCTCCATCATAGGTCACGACCGGAAGGTCGCCCCAATGCATCTGGGCCCAGAAGCTTTGCATATGGACGACCAAAAAAATCAGGATAATGGTGCCCAGGATACCCATGTTTCTGGATGCCCAGCGACTGTTGGTAGCCGCCTTGGATTCGGCATAGCCTACCGGTCTGGCGGCCTTGTTTTGCCTGGACAGGATGATCGAATAGATCACGTGGGCGATGACCGAAATGTAGGTAAGCCATGAAAGCACCTTCACTGCCGGATTGGTAGTCATAAACTTGGCATAAATATTAAATGCCTCACCGCCGTCGTTCTTGAACAACAGCATGTTGCCCGATACGTGACCGGTCAAAAAGAGAATCAGAAAAAGGCCCGTGAGCGCCATAATCAACTTTCTACCGAGGGTGCTTTTCAAGGTTTTGGTAACCCAGCTCATATAAATTTGCGATTAATTTTAGAACGAAAGTCTTTGTTTATTTGCCTTCAAATTTACATGCGGAAGCAATAGCAAACAATGCAATCGAATGCCGCTTCCTTATTTTAAACAGTTCTAAATAGCCCTGGAAAATAAGCAGGCGATTAAAACGTTAATTCCAAAATTGAACAGTACGAATCGCCTATTGTTTGAAATTCCGGGTATTTTCCGTTTACTTCCAGTTATTTCTTAGTCGGTTAGTCCTGAGTATGGATTTTGGGATTAACTTTTGGGATTCCAACACGTTTTCAGGATAGCATCACCAAAGTCAACCAGGCATGAAGCTCAAACTTTCCCTAGCGGTCTTTTTCATTTATTTGGCAGCAGGTATCAGCTCCGCGTGGGCCACCCACATACGCGCCGGAGAAATCATCGCAGAACGCATCTCTGTCCAAACCCTCACCTACCGGATTACCGTCGTGGGATACACCGATACACGATCAAGCGTAATATTCGGGCCCGGGCTGATCAATTTTGGAGATGGTAGGGAAGTACAGCTGAATACGGAAAGCGATTTCTCCACAGTTGAGGACCTTGGTGACATGATCGAAAAAAACACCTTTGTGATCACCCACACCTTCCAAGGTCCCGGGCGGTACAAAATCCGTTTTCAGGAATTCAACCGAAATGACCTGACGCTTAACATGGACAATTCGGTGGACACACCTTTTTATGTCGAGACAGAGATCAACATCGACCCTTTCATCGGAGTCAACAATTCCCCGGTGCTAACCATCCCCCCTGTGGACAACGGAGCCATCAACGTGCGGTACATCCACAACCCCGGAGCTTTTGACCCGGATGGAGACAGCCTTTCCTACGCAATGGACGTCCCCAAGCAGCAGCTCGAAAGACCTGTAAACAACTACCGAAGCCCAGCTAGTGCAGAATTCAGCCAAAGCCAGCAAGACGGCACGACACCGGCATTTCTGAGCATAGATCCCGTCTTCGGAGATTTGATCTGGGACGCGCCAGGGACGGCGGGCCAATTCAACGTCGCTTTCCGGATCATCGAATGGCGAAAGATCAACGGCAAATTTGAGCAGATAGGGTATGTGGTGCGGGACATGCAGATCATCATCGAAAATTCCAACAACCGCAGACCTGAATTGATTCTTCCTGACGACCTCTGCGTAGAGGCGGGTACATTGATCGAAGAAATCATCCAAGGAACCGACCCAGACGGAGATCCGGTCAAGATTGAGGTATTTGGTGAGCCGATAGAAATCACCACATCCCCTGCCTCCTACGATCCGGAGAGTGAATTTCAGCCCCAGCCCGGAGTTGTCAACTTCACCTGGCAGACCGTCTGCCAGCACGTGAGAGCAAGAGAATATGACGTTCGAGTACGCATCACCGACCAGCCTAGGTCCGGACCAAAACTGGTGGACATCAAAACCTGGAGAATCAAAGTAGTCGGTCCTCCGCCAGTCTGGGATGATCTGGAGCAGCAGTCCGGCAGAACGGTAGAACTCAACTGGGACCCTTATGTATGCGGCAACTCGGCCAGTGAGATGCAGATCTGGAGAAGAATCAACTCGGATCCCTATCAGCCTGACAGCTGCGAGACCAGCATCCGACCAGGCTACGAATTGGTGGGCACGACGAACATGCAGACCTTTACCTTCACTGACCTAAACGGCGGCGAGGGCCTTGCGCCAGGAAACACCTATTGCTACAGATTGGTGGCAGCGTTCCCAGAGCCAAGGCTGGGAGAAAGTGTAGTGTCTGAGGAAATCTGCATCACGATCGACGTGGACGTGCCGATCATTACCAATGTCAGCGTAGAAGAAACCGACCCTGCTACCGGACAAATCTTCGTGAAGTGGACTCCTCCATATGACATCGACAAGGTCCAATACCCCGGCCCTTATTCCTATGAACTGCTGAGAAGCGAAGGATTCACAGGCAACTCCAACAGAGTTTCTTTGGGAATCACCTCTGACACGCTTTTTACTGACACTGGACTAAATACCGAAAATCTCGTGTACAATTACCGGGTGGTTTTGCTGGACAACAATACCAAAATAGACACTTCCTCCTCGGCTTCCTCCGTTTGGCTCCAGCCAACTATTATCAATGAGGCGATAGAATTGAATTGGACATTCAATGTTCCTTGGAACAATCTCGTTGGACAGTTTAAGCATGAGGTATATCGTAACCGGACGGATGCCAATGCGGCCGACACCGATACTTTTGTGAAAATCGCCGAAGTCGACGTCACCCAAAATGGCTTCAGATACCTGGACGACGGAAGCTTCAACGGGATGCCTCTGGTGAAGGAACTGGAGTATTGCTATTACGTCATCACCAAGGGTTCTTACAATGTAGCGGGACTGGTCTATCCATTGGAAAACAAATCCCAAATCACCTGTGCGCTTCCCGACGACAACAGGCTACCCTGCCCTCCGGTCTTGAGTTTTGAAGGGCCAGAGTGCTCAGCCTACGTGGCAGAACAACCTTGCAACAATGCCACATTCGAACACGAGCTGAGCTGGACACCAGATTTCACTGGCGAATGCGATGATGAATTGAGCGGATACAAGCTCTACTTCACTCCTGACGGAGAAGAAGGCGTTTTCAACCTCGTACGCGAACTTAGCTCGCTCGAGCTCGAAACGACGATTTCAAATCTGCCAAACTATCGCGGCTGCTACTATATCACCGCAGTGGACAGATCCGGAAATGAAAGCGAGCCAAGCAACGTGGTCTGCGTGGAAAACTGTCCAGTCTACAACCTGCCTAACGCATTCACGCCTAACGGAGATGGCAACAACGACACCTTCATCGCTTTTGACAATCCTTTCTCCGCTTGCCCTCGCTTCGTCAATGGTGTGGAGATCTTCATCGTCAATCGATGGGGGACGGAAGTATTCCGATACAACAGCCTCGAATCCAACGAAAATGACATTTACATCCGTTGGGATGGCAAAGATAAAAACGGCAATGAGCTACCCGCAGGCACATACTACTATTCCGGTACGGTCAGCTTTGACGTGTTGGATCCCACCCAAAAAGAACGAGAACTGAAGGGTACCATCCAACTCCTTAGATGAGCAGTCAGAAATCGGTCATCCTTTTTGATGGAGTCTGCAACCTGTGTAATACTTCGGTCAATTTTGTCCTGAAAAGAGACAAGAAGGACAAATTCCTGGTTGGGGCATTACAAGGCGCGGAAGGGAAAAAACTACTCGAAAGATTCAATGCCAATCCAAAATATCTGGATTCTATCGTATTGATCGAAGATGGGAAGATCTTTTTTCGCAGTACAGCGGCGCTTCGGATCGCTAGAAAGCTTCCCGGACTATGGCCAATGCTATATGGACTGATCGCGCTGCCCCCATTTATCCGGGATGGCATTTACGACTGGATCGGGAAAAACCGCTATCGCTGGTATGGAAAAAAGGAAACATGCCGCCTTCCCACTCCGGAGGAAAAAGCAAAGTTCATCTGACAGTCAGCGGGACAGTCTGGATTTTGGCGGCCAAGCCCAAAAAAAGAAAAGGCCTATATTTGTCCCTCCAATCAAAAAACAACGGATGAAATCGAGCAGGTCGCGGGTGATTCATCAAGGGATCAACCTTCACAATGCTAGATTCCATACGGCCGATTAGATCAAACCACAATTCCATGAAAGCATTTGTTTTTCCGGGCCAAGGCGCCCAATTTCCCGGAATGGGAAAATCCCTCTATGAAACCAACCCGACCGCAAAGGCTTTTTTTGAGCAGGCCAACGAGGTATTGGGATTTCGGATCACCGACATCATGTTTGAGGGAACGGACGAGGAACTGAAGCAAACCAAAGTCACCCAGCCCGCCATCTTTCTCCACTCTGTGATCTTGGCAAAGACCACTCCGGAATTTATCCCCGACATGGTGGCAGGACACTCTTTGGGTGAATTCTCCGCTTTGGTAGCGAATGGTACTTTGGGCTTTGAAGATGGGCTAAAGCTAGTCTATCAGCGAGCCATAGCCATGCAGGAGGCTTGCGAGATCAATCCTTCCACGATGGCGGCAATCCTTGGGCTCGCCGACGAGAAAGTCGAGGAAATATGCGCAAGCATCACCGACGAAATCGTCGTTCCCGCCAACTATAACTGCCCCGGCCAGCTGGTCATCTCCGGCACCATGAAGGGAATCGAGATTGCTTGCCAAAAGATGAAAGAAGCTGGTGCAAAGCGCGCGGTGCCTTTGCCAGTGGGCGGTGCATTCCACTCTCCGCTCATGGAGCCAGCACGAGAAAAACTGCAGAAAGCAATCGAAGAAACCGAATTTCGGGCTCCGGGCTGCAAAATCTACCAAAACGTCAACACCGTGGCCACCCTCAATGTCAATGACATCAAGGCCAATCTCATCGCCCAGCTGACCGCTCCAGTCAAATGGACTCAGTCGGTACAGAATATGGTCAAAGACGGTGCAACACAATTCATAGAGTGCGGGCCGGGCAAAGTCCTTCAAGGACTGGTCAAAAAGATCCACGCTGAGGCAGAAGTTTCCGGCCTATAAACACCAAATCCCGCCCAATCGGCGGGATTTTTTTTTGCCAAAAGTTTCCAAGTTTTTGAATGTTGGAAGGTCTTATCTACCCCTTCTGCAGCAGGTACTTCCACGCCAAGTCCACCTGCCCTTTTTCCAACTCCTCCTTCGCCCGGAGATGCAGGTGGTCGATCCAGGAATCCCGGTCATTGACAAACCTCCTTCGCATTTCCTGAATTTCCTCCGACTGCGAAAACTCCGCCAGTTCTGCATCTGAAGGCAGCTTCATGACATTCCCCAGCCTTCCCAGATTGTTCCCGGTGAGGATAGGACTGTTTCTGATTTGCTCTGGGATCTGGTCCACGCCTATTCCGAGATTGGTCAGCGGCTTTGGAATTTGAAAGAGTGAATCCGGCGTGATCCTAGAGTACCAGCTGCCCCCAAGCCTGGCGACAGGATCGAGTTTATGGGGATCAATGACGCCTTTTTCATCCAATATCTTCTCGTCTAGATGGATCGCAATGACCTCGCAGATCACGAGATTTCCCGCACCGCCGCCAGTCCCTAGGGGCTTTATCTCCAAAACCTTGCACTCCATTGCCACTGCCGCTTCCTTGACTCTAAGGGGCGCTACCAATTCGGACTTGAGGGCCGTGAGTCCAGACTTTTCAAACTCGTTGACACCTCTTGGGTACTCGGTACTGGCAAGCGACATCTGCTCGACCCGCTCGTAGCCCACGATGTGAATCACCACTTCGGGTACTTCGCCCACATTTTCCAAGGTATGCTTCACCGAGTTGTCCCTGACCCTTCTGGATGGGGAAAAAATCAGGATCGGTGGATTTGCGCTGAACATGTTGAAAAAACTAAAAGGGCTCAGGTTTGGATTGCCGTCCCTGTCCACGGTGCTGGCAAAAGCGATGGGCCTGGGCGTCACCGCCCCTTGTAAAATCGTCTGCACCTCCACCGGGCTCAGGTCTTTCGGATAAAAGGTTTTCATTTGGTCAAAATAGCATGCAACTTTAAAGTTAAAAGTCTTTTTCACCAATTAATCTAGATTTTATGAATCTCAAAACCCTGTTGACGCTTCTCTTCCCATTTGCTTTGGCACAAGTCCAGGCCCAAAACCATCAGTTTGCCACCTTCAATATCCGCTGGGACAATCCGGGTGATGCGGGAAACCTCTGGGAAGACCGGGCTTCCAAGGTGATTCACCTGATCCAATTCCACAAAATCGGACTGGTCGGAACTCAGGAAGGGCTCCATCACCAAATCGAGGAGTTGAGCAAAGGGCTGGGATATGAGTATTTGGGAGTGGGCAGGGACGATGGGGCACGAAAAGGCGAGTACACGGCAATCTTGTTTGATCCCAAGCTTTACAAATTGGAGGACTCGGGCACCTTTTGGCTCTCTCCAACCCCGGAAACACCCAGCAAGGGATGGGATGCTTCCCTGAACAGAATCTGTTCTTGGGGCCAATTCAAGGACAAAGACGGCAAGCGTTTCTATGTATTCAATATCCACTACGATCACATTGGACAGCAAGCCCGCGAGGAAAGCAGCAAACTGGTGGCAGCCAAGGCAAAGGAAATCAACAAAGGGAATTTCCCCGCGATCTGGATGGGAGACTTCAACATCACTCCAGACAACCCCGCCTACCAGACCATTACCTCCAACCCAGCTTGGAAGGATGCCCGCCTCATCTCCAAAATCCCAGCTTATGGGCCAGCGGGTACGTTTACAGCTTTCGACTGGGAGAAAATGCCCGATGGCATCATCGATCACATCTTTGTCAGTGGCAAGATCGAAGTACTCCGACATGGCATTCTGACTGATAACTATGGAAAAAAATATCCCTCCGACCACTTCCCTGTGATGGTCGAGTTAAAGTTTTAAACCCTTACACCAGCTCCAAATGAGTTCAACGCGAGATTTATTGCTAAGCATGCTCGAGCAAAACAAGCTCACCTGTTCGTTTGCCCTAGATCGAGTGTCAAGCGAAAATACAACTTGGCGGCTCAATCCTCAGACAGCCAGCATCGGTTTTATCTATAGGCACATCGGCGAAACCATGAACCTTTTTGGCTACTTCTTTGGCATCCCACCAAAAGTCCCAAATACGACCATGGGGCAAGCGGATAAGGGGCAGCGCTTCGACTTAGAGGAAAGTCACCGATACCTTTCCATTGGATTTGAGATGCTGGAAAATCTCATCAGAAAAACCCCGGATTCAGCCTGGGCTGAGCAGGTAGAAACTCCATTTTTTGGCACAGTCTCGAAAATCAGGCTGTTTTCCCACATTCTTTACCACAATGCACACCATGCGGGCCAGATTGCTTTGACCCTTTCTAAAGGAAAATAAACGACAAAGGCCAGCTTCTCAGCTGGCCTTTCCTTGTTTTTCCCCTTTTCGGATTACTCCGCCAAAGCAGCAACACCCGGCAGGACCTTTCCTTCCATATGTTCGAGCAAAGCGCCTCCGCCTGTAGAGACGTAAGACACTTGGTCGGAGTAGCCAAACTTGTTGACCGCGGCGGCTGAATCACCCCCACCGATCAGGGAGTATGCCCCAGCCTTGGTCGCCTGTGCCACATATTCCGCCACAGCTTTGGTTCCCTTGTCAAATGAATCCATCTCAAACACACCCATCGGTCCGTTCCAAAGGATGGTCTTTGATTCCAAGATCACCTTGCCGAAGAGTTCGCGAGACTCCGGTCCGATATCCAGACCCATCCAGTTGTCGGGAATCTCGCCTCTTTTGGCTATGTTTTGATTGGCTTCGTTAGAAAACGCGTCTGCGATCACCGTATCCACGGGAAGAATGAGGTTCACTCCTTTCGCTTTGGCCTTTTCCATGAGCTCGAGTACAAAATCAAGCTTGTCCGCTTCCAAAAGCGAGGTCCCGATAGATCCGCCCTGTGCCTTGGCAAAGGTATAGGACATGCCACCGCCAATGATCAGGTTGTCCACTTTCTCAAGCAGTCGCTCTATGATCAGGATTTTGTCGGCGATTTTCGCTCCGCCCATGATTGCAGTATAGGGACGCTCAGGATTGCCGAGAACTTTGTCGGCGTTGGTCAGCTCGGATTCCATGAGGTATCCAGCGACTTTGTCTTTGAAAAACTGTGCAATCACTGCCGTGGATGCGTGGGCACGGTGAGCGGTACCAAAGGCGTCGTTGACATAGATGTCGCCGAGCTTGGCTAGCTTTCCAGCAAAGTCCACATCACCTTTTTCTTCTTCCTTGTAAAACCTCAGGTTTTCCAGCAAGAGCACTTCGCCAGCGCCTAATCCAGCCGCCAATTCTACCGCTTCGGTACCGACGCAGTCAGCCGCAAATTTGATTTTGGTCCCAAGGGCAGCTTCAACTGCCGGGATGATATGTTTTAGGGAATATTTGTCCTCAGGGCCTCCTTTCGGACGTCCAAGGTGCGACATCAGGATGGCAGAACCGCCTTCGCCGAGGATTTTCTTGATCGTAGGGACCGCTGCTTGGATTCGGGTATCGTCGGTGACATTGAAATTCTCATCCAAAGGCACGTTGAAATCCACTCGAATCAGGGCCTTTTTGCCTGCAAAATTCAGGCTGTCCACATTTTTCACGGTTGAACTCATAGAAATGGTTTAATAGATTTTTGACTGGCTTCTGTTAAAAAGAGCCTCAAGTTAACCTTTGAGATTGGAAAATTGAAAGATTTTAAAATTGGAAGATTGAGATGACCCGATAGCTACTCGCAAATCAAAAACGTAGCTTAACGTTTTGAGACTTCGACTCCGCTCAGTCTGAACCGCTCCACCGCGTAAATCGCAAATCAATAATCCAGAATCACTTCGCAGCTGCTCTTCGCAATCGATCGTTGATGGCCTTGCCCAAACCAATCTCGGGCATCAGTTCCGCCAAGATCACGGTGGCAGGACTTTCGTCCAGCTGACGCATGGCTGCAAAGAGATTCTTCGCGGCTTCGTGGAGGTTTCCGTCGGGGCTGAGCGCGATCTGCTGGTCTTTCTCTAATCCGTCAAAAGTCTCGGAAAAGCTCAACACCGCGAAATTGACGCCCTGCGATTTCTTTTCCTCAACCAAGCGCGAGAGATCCCCCAATAAAAATACCTTGCGTGGCGCATAATGGCTCTCCAATTGACCAGGAGCGGCAGGGTTGCTGGAGCTGTGGTCTTTGATCCGGACGGGTCCAACAAGCCTCTCTATCTCCGAAATTTCAAGGCCTCCGAGGCGGTACACCACGACTTCGCCATCTTCCAAGCCCACGATCGTGCTTTCCAGTCCCACCGTACACGGGCCCCCATCCAAGATGTAGGGAATCTTTTCCCCGAGCTGATCCTCCACATGGGAAGGACGGGTCGGGCTGATGTATCCAAAAGGATTTGCGCTGGGCGCGGCCAGAGGAAATGGAAGTACCTCGAGCAAAGCTAAGGTGAGCGGGTGATTGGGCACGCGTACCGCCACACGATCTAGCCCAGAAGTCACGAGATCGGGGACAATTTCCTTTCTAGGCAGCAACAAGGTCAAAGGCCCAGGCCAAAAATGCTCCGCCAAAGTTTTCAAAGCCTCCGGAAAGGAAGTAACAAAGTCCGAAACCTTGTCCGTGGACGAAGTATGAAGAATCAAAGGGTCAAAGCCCGGACGGTTTTTGGTTTCAAAAATCAAGGCCACCGCCTCTGGATCGAGCGCATTTCCGGCAAGCCCATAGACTGTCTCGGTAGGAATTCCCACGAGTTCTCCTTTTTCCAAAAAGGCTTTTGCCGATGAGATGTCTTTGCCGATCAGCGCCATCTTAGTTTTCGCAAAAATCCTTGATCCAAGTTTCCGCCTCAGAATAGCCAAGTGACAAGGCCATCTTCAGGTCTGCGCAACCTTCGCCCTTTTGCCCCAAAGCACTCATGCGGGTCACACCAAGCAGATAGTAGGCCTCGGCATTTTTCGGATCGAGATTCACAGTATTGGTCAATGACTCCATTCCGTGCATGGGGTCATTCATGCCGAGTTCGGCCTTCGCCTTGCGAAAATGAGCCTCCGCTTGATTGGGTGTAGTTTGTAGCACGGTCTGAAAATCCAGCAACGCATCCTCATACTCTTCCATGTTCAGAAGCGCCGTGCCACGGTTGAAAAAGATATCGGATTGGGAGGGATCAAGTGCTGTCGCCATATTGAAGTCAGCCAACGCCTCCTTGTATTTTTCCTGCTCCATCTTTGCATTGCCCCGGTTAAACCAAGGCTTATAGCTCGTGGAATCAGCGAGAATGGCCGCATCGAAGGTCGGAATCGCTTCTTCTATTTTTCCCTGCTGAAAAAGCGCCACGCCTTTGGCATTGAGTGCTTGGGCATTTTCGGGATTTATTTCCAGCAGCTGATCAAAAAGCGCCACAGCTTCAGGCCAAGCCTGAGCATCCATTTTTCCAATTCCTGCCTTCAGCAATTCTTCCTCATTTGGCTTGCATGCGAATAGACTCGCCGCCAGCAAACCCAAGATCCAAAGTTTTTTCATGTGTTTAAGATCGCTTTTTCGGCCACATGGAATCTCGCATGGCAGAGGCCTATTCCTCCGCATGACATTCCCGTTGTGTCGATTTCACGGGGTAAATTTTCGGCAAAGATAGGGAATTTACGGCTTAGCCCGCAGCCAACTTCAATCTGTACTCCTCAGGCACAGGCACCGGCTTCATCGTCTTCATGTCAACGGCGACCATCACACAGCGGCACTTGGCAAATGCATGTTCAACTCCATTTTTGTCTTGCCCCACCAAAATCTGCTCGAGGTCAAAAGAGGAATTGCCGATCCGGCTGCACTTCACAAATGCCTGAACCCGGTCCTCCAAGTGTATGGGGCGAAGGTAGTCTATCTCTATCCTGCCCACCACAGTGCCGATGGTCATCACATCCCAGTCGCAGACTTCGTATAGGAACACCGCCCTGCCATGCTCAAAATAGTTGAAGTACACTCCGTTGTTGACATGCAGGTAACCGTCGATGTCTGAAAATCTAATCTGTATAGGAGTGGA
>CAZTJM010000054.1:0-27769 GCA_964613865.1 uncultured Limnohabitans sp.
AAATCACCATCATCATCCTGATCGATCAAACTCAAGTAATAGGGAATCACAGGAGTATAACCTGTTCCAAACTGTGCATGTTCGTACTTCGGCGCAACACCATTCTGCATAGCAGTATTGGTCTCAGCAAGCCAAGTATATGTGGCAAAGTCTTGGGGATTCATCATATCCAAGCCTTTTCCTGGATCGGTCACACCATACATACCGTTGTAGTCGACTCTAAGCTTCTTGTTTCTTGCACCGCGCTTGGTGGTATAAACGATTACACCGTTCGCAGCACGTGCACCATAGATGGAAGCAGCAGCAGCATCTTTCAACACTGTTGTCGACTCGATGTCATCCGGGTTTAGGAAGTCGGTGGAGCCAGTTGGCAAACCGTCCACAATATAAAGCGGTTCATTACCTCCAAAGGCACCGAAACCGCGAACACGGATGATGGAAGATGTACCAGGCTGACCGTTGGTAATTACGGTTACACCGGACACACGACCTTGCAGGGTTTGCTCGACGTTACCAGTAGGGATTACAGTCAAATCCCTTGGATCGACAGTGGCAATAGCGCCAGTAGTCTCTCTTCTAGAATCGATGGAGTAACCGGTCACAACCAGTTCTGTCAGCGTTCTTTCATCGGGTGCCATACTGACATCGATGACGCTGCGGCTTCCGACTACCTGCTCGATGGCAGCGTAGCCAATAAAAGAAAATACCAGGGTAGCCTGGTCGTTGGCGACACTGAGGGAATACTTCCCGTCAATATCTGTAGCGGTTCCGGTTGTAGTGCCTTTCACAAGGACCGAAACCCCCGGAAGACCTACCCCGAACTCGTCTAGAACCGTACCCGTCACGGTTTTTTGCGCAAAGGCAGCACCGGCGGATAGGACTAAGAGCGTAAGGCACACACTTAGAATTTTGTAAACATTTTTCATAAACATAGATAGATTGGGTAACAAGATTAATCTCAAAAACTTATTAGTTAATTGATTATGCAATCGTTTGCGATTATTCTCAAAATAATTGCAATAGACTTCTGCTTGAATTTCAAGACGCTATTGCGATTACACCTTGGTCGATTGACCAGCTTATAGAACCAGAAGGTTTGAGTGCATCGGGTGATGCTGATTGGGGGGAAGGGAACTATTCTAGTGTAAAATAGATCATAGGCTTGAGTTTAGGGTTTAAATGTTAATCGTCAATGTTAAATAATCTAAAAGAAAATTCAAACCTACCAGCTTAAATAATATTTCGATTTTTTCACGTTGACTGGAGATTTACCCCTAAAAACTACCCTAAACACCTAGAAATAATTAAGTGTATTTACAAAAAATGGAATTTTATATCACAAGCATTGAAAAAACTACAGGCAATACCTTTGAATTTTGTGTTTATGAAATTTATAAAATTAATTTATTGCCATTTCCGTAAAAAAATCTTTGCTGTTCCGAAGCTCTTCAAACAAAGGGTCTTGGAACGCTCGCTCAGAAAGCTGCCGGTTGGCAGCAATAGCTTTTTTCAATTGGATTAAAGCAATCTCATTTTGGCCGCCTGCTGCGGCGATCATTGCTAGCCCATAGAATCCGTACCCAAAACTCCGACCTTGGATCACCGATTCCTCAAAAGCCATATTGGCATTCGGGAAATCCCCCAGCATATAGTAGGCTATTCCTTTGTTGAAAAAATCCTTCGGGTCGGTGAATCGGTAGTCAAACCTGAGAGTCGCAAGTTTATAATCCCCTCTCAAAATATCCAAGGCTCCCCTGAGTGCCTCGTTATGCTGCAAAAAATCCGGATTAAGCGACATGGTTGATGCATCGGACAGCTTTTTGTACGCCTCCCAGTAATCACCCATCAACGCCAAAATCTGGCCTTGGTTGTGAAGCGTATGGGGAGTAGGCTCTATCCGGTAGGCTTGGGCCAGCAGCCTCAACGCTTCCTCCCAAAGAATTTCTTTAGATCCTTGATCGAGAGTCCTCTGAGCTTGGCGCATACGCACCACCGCCATATTATTATAAGGTAAGGGAGATCGAAAAAACTCCGTCATTTTGGAATAGATCGCCGCTTTTTCCTCAATACTCTGAGTAGATTCTGCCGCAAGGGTCCATTCAGCAAATGAAAGTGCATTGGTGCCGTCATTCTTCGTAAGCGCCTCTTTCAATTTGATCGATTGCTGCATGTCCAGTCCTGCCCTTGGCTTGGACGTGATTTCGACCTTGGCAGCCCGGAGTTTGGGGTATAGATCCTGCGCCACCTGCGAAAATCCCGGAATCTTTTTCAATCTCTCGTTTTGTTCCAGATAGCTCTCCTGGTTCATGAGAACAGCATAGAGTTCATCTTTGCGATTAGTGGAAATCCCCTTGTAGTCCCGGAGCAGTAACCGAAGATCAAACCAGTCATTCCTTCGTGAGTCCAACTTGAACTGCGATTCAGATAGTCGGCTTACTCGTGCTCCGAGCATCTTATTGACCGACTCCGCCCTTTTCATTCCCAAGGAAGCATCTCTCCCCTCGCCGATTTCGGGAGATTGGAGGCCAGTGATCTTGAAATCCTGTACATCTGGATTTGCCTCCAAAAAATCATCCAGCCTTTTCAGCGCCGCCAAATTGGCATCACTAGACTTATATACCGAGGAGCCGAGATCAAACAGAAAAGAAAATTCCTCATTCCTTACCAGCTCCTTGTCCAATGCGCCGGAAGTAATGAAAAGCCCGACGACTGGTATCGGCTCGTCTGGATAAACTTCGCCCAATTTGACCATCAGCTGAGGCGCTATGATACCCTTTGCGAGAACTTGCTTTTCAAAAGGTTGCGGATCCTCTTTTTTTCCCTGGTAGAAAAAAACTTCGAGCGTCGCGCCTGTCATCCAAGGTTCAAACTTCAGCGAGTATCGGCCTTCATATTTATAGCTAGCGACCTCCCTCTTCAGTTCCAGCTCCCCCAACGACAATTCGTTGCCTTCGGCATGGTAGCTTAGAGAAACTTTGGGGTTCTTCGGAGTGAGGACTGATTCAATGGGTATGGTTCCCTTGACAGTGAAGCGGATTGAGTCTCCTTCAAGTTTCAATTTGGAAGGCGTCAGCTGTACATCCTTCAAAAATTTGTTTTCAGGCACTATTCTTGATTTTGAAAACAAGGGTTCGCTTGAAAGTAAAAATAAGATGACCAGGATGTTAAACATTCGGTTATTAAAATGATTTATAGATTTCAAACCCATTTTCTGCTAATTTTAGATCGAAAATATTACCACACCATGGAAAAACTGAAACTGTTCTTTGAAGAGAGGGCCTTTGGGGTTTGTTCTCGATTGGGAGAAAAACTTCACTTTCCCATAGATAGCATACGTCTTTTCTTTATATACTCCTCTTTTGTGACCTTGGGATCACCAATCATCCTCTATGTAAGCATGGCGATGATGATGAAGATCCGCAAGTATTTTCGTAAGATGAACAATCCGGTTCTCTTTGACTAAAGATCAGAAAACACCCGCTTTCGCAAGATCAGATAATTCCAAAATATAAAACGTACCGGGCCGGAACTGGACTTTTCCATTTCCGGCTTTTTTGTTGGCTTGGCAAGCAAGCCCTTTTTCCTATAGAAGTCTCTATACCCTCTCCAGATGGCTGAGGCAAAGTCTTTTCTTCCTTTCAATAAATATCCCAGCGCGGCAGCCATTTCTAGGATTGACTTAGCCACAATTATTCCAAAAAACCTCCAACCGGTTACATTCTTGTAAACCATGCTGAGATTGTTTCGAATATTCAAATAAAGCTTGTTGGGACTAGAGCGATCCAAAGTCGCCCCACCTTGGTGAAAAACCGTCACCCTGCCAAGATATCCAACCTTCCGTCCAGATCTCCTTAATCTCCAGCAGAGGTCAATCTCTTCCATGTGTGCGAAAAAATGTGCATCGAAGCCCTCTTGATCAAAAAAATCCTTTGCGCGGACTACGAAGCAAGCTCCCGATGCCCAATCCACCTCCACGGTATCATCGTATTGCCCATGGTCTTGTTCGATGTTCTCCCAAATTCTCCCACGACAATAGGGATAGGCCAAGTCGTCCAAGTACCCACCCCCTGCACCTGCATAGTCGAAATACCTGCGATCCTGCCAAGAAAGAATTTTGGGCTGTAGTGCCGCGTAGTCGGGATGTCGGTCCAACCAATCGATTAAGTTCCTATCCCAGTCCGCGGTGACTTCCACGTCGGAGTTGAGTAGGATAAAAAACTCATATTCTCCCTTCAGCCTTTCCAAACCCCAGTTATATCCTCCCGCGTAGCCAAAATTGGACTCGAGAGCAATCAGCTGAACTTGGGAAAACCCAGCTTTCAAAAAATCCAGCGAACCGTCTGGGCTGGCATTATCTACCACCCAGCAGTCAAAGGTGCTATGCTGGAGAACGGAGGGCAAGAAGACAGGCAATACCTGCCTGCCATTGTAGTTCAAGATGACGATGGCCGCTTTTTTCATCCGTTTAGGTTTGAGTAGCACTAGCCACCTGGAACCCCACTTGCGCGGAGAGTTTTCCGCATCTGTTCACCTGAACCATACTCGATTTCATCCGAACATGCTTCCCAGATCCATCCCGGGAATATTTGGCAGCATTCCCTCTGTCGCCTTTTTCATTTCCTCCTTGATCTTCACTTCAATGGCCTCCATCGCTTTGTTGGTAGCGGCCACGATCAGATCGCTGAGCATTTCCTTGTCCTTCGGGGTAAGTAGGGACTCATCCATCTCAATCTTCAGCACCTTCCGATCTCCATTGACGAATACTTTGACCATACCTGCTCCGGATTCTCCCTCTGCGGTCAACAGAACCAAACGGGACTGTGCCTCTTTGATCTTCCCTTGGGCCTCTTTCACCTTGCCCATCATTCCCATGATATCAAACATATTCCTTTCGTTGTTTAAGCTCTAAATTAATCCTTTGGAGACTCCCGCTCCTTTTCAATTTCAATTTAGTGGGCAGAAATCTACCCCAAGTTAGGTTGGCACACTTCGACCAAAATTCTTCCAAATTTCAGGTAAACTTTTATCCAGCATATCCAGTAAACAGTAGTATCCAAACTTCACAACCACATGAATACCACTGTATTAATCCCAAAAGAGCAAATCCCCCTGCTGTCATTTTCCAAGAAGGAAGTCATTTCAGACCTTACCGCGCGAAACGAAAGACTATTCAGTCTTTTTCGATCCCAAACCCTCGGCAATCTGCTCCAAACTAAGGTGAAGATTACATTCGAGGCCGCGGACGAGCAAATCTACACCGTGGACACGACGGTTTGGGCGGTAGGAAACAGTTTTATTTCCCTAAAAGGCGGCATCTACCTCCCAATCAGTTCCATCCTTCACATTGAATAGCCGAATGACTGGATTGCAGCTGACACATCCATCTTCGCCTGCTCTCCTAAAGCCATATTCTTCAGGGAAATAGTTGAAGTTTTTATCTCTTCATCCCCACAGACTCCCACAAAGGGAATCCTCTTCTTATTGGCAAAGTCGAACTGTTTCTGAATCTTAACTGCGTTGGGATAAATTTCGGTTTTGATTCCAGCGTTGCGGAATTGGTTTAGCAATCCGAGTGCGTAGGCAAAGCCCTGCTGATCAAAGTAAGTCAATAGGAGTCGGGTGCTACCGTGGCTTTCTGCTGGAAAAAGCCCCAGCTCGTCCAGCACATCGTACAATCTGTCCACGCCGAAGGAAAACCCTACACCGGAAACCCCCGGCAAGCCAAATACGCCAGTCAGGTTGTCGTAGCGTCCTCCGCCACTTACAGAGCCGATCGACACGTTGTGGACTTTTACCTCAAAGATGGCTCCTGTGTAGTATGAAAGACCCCGCGCGAGCATGATATCAAAATCCACGTGGTCCAAATTCTGTCCCATTTGTGCCAAGATCTCAAAAACCTGCTCCAGCTCCTCCACTCCTTTCAGACCCGTCTCGGAGGTTTTTAGGAATTCTTTCAAAAACTCCAGCTTTCCGGACAAGCTGTCTTCCAGGCTGACTAGTGGAGCCAGATTGGCGATCGATGTCTCGCCAAACCCCCTTTGGGCAAGTTCTTCCTTCACCTTCTCCCAGCCGATTTTGTCAAGTTTGTCGATCGCTACGCAAAGCGGCCCTTCTTTTCCCGCTTCACCGATCGCTTCGGCAATACCCGACAGAATTTTTCGATTATTTAGCTTGATGCTGTATTCCTTCAGACTCAAATTTTCAAAAACCCTTCGGATCATCAAGATGATCTCGGCTTCACAAACTAAGCTGTCTGTACCGACCACATCGGCATCGCATTGGTAAAATTCCCGGTAACGGCCTTTTTGCGGCCTGTCAGCCCGCCACACCGGCTGGATTTGATAGCGTTTGAATGGAAAAGTGAGCTCGTTGCGATTCATCACCACATAGCGCGCAAAGGGAACCGTCAAGTCGTAACGCAAGCCTTTTTCAGCTACCTTATTCAAAATCGCAGCAGAACCATTTTCCAAATCGGCAGCTTTTACGTCTTTGATAAAATCCCCGCTGTTTAGGATCTTAAACAGCAATTGATCACCCTCATCTCCGTACTTTCCAGTGAGGGTACTGAGATTCTCCATGGCGGGTGTCTCAATCTGCTGGTAGCCGAAAAGCTGAAAAGTTCCCTTGATGGTATCGAGAATGAAAGTTCGTCGGGCCATCTGCAGGGGGCCAAAATCTCGGGTGCCTTTTGGCAAACTCGGCTTTTGCATGGGTGATTTTTGTAAATGAGCCCCAAATTTATTCAAAAATTGCCAAAAGCCTGCCCGAAAGCCCTCATAAGTCTCGAATAAAATCCAAGGATTTGTAGGCAAACAAAAATTGTTTCCTTACTTTTGCGCTTCGTTTTGAATCCAAAAACTTAAACATATACAGCCATGGCCGTTACCACATTAAAGAGAAAATTGAAAAGAAAAAGACAAAGCCAGACTGCTCGCGTGATCAAGATCAAGCAGTTGAGCGCCAAGCCGGTGATCAAAAACGTAGACATTGAAGAGCTTAAAGCTTCATTCGGTAAGTAATCACCAGTCTTTTTGAAGATATTAAGGCGGCCAAATGGTCGCCTTTTTTTATTTGCTAAACCAAAGGCAAAGCCCACTTCAGCGCAGGGTTCCGGTTTTCTGGCTTCCAGATCACCGACAGCTCGGTAAATTGGGAAATCCCCCGAATCTCCATAAAGCGGACGTTCAGGTCATACCCCACCTTCAGCGAGCTCGGCACGATCGCCACTCCCAAGCCATTTTCCACCAGTCTGAAGATCGTGAGCGCATGCACGGATTTATGGCGGATTTTTGGAGAAAAACCCGCCTCCCGGCAGATTCCCATGATCTGATCGTAATAGTAGTTGGAATAGTCGCTGGAAAAAAGGATAAATGACTCCTCCGCAAATTGGGCAACTGATCGAAACTCAGACTCCAAAATCGGATGACTTGCGGGCACCACCAGTGAAAAGCTATCCCGGAAAACCGACCGCATCTCCAAATCCTCAGGTACTGATGCAAGGCGAACAAACCCCAAATCCAGCTTGTCCTTTTGGACCATTTCCACCTGAACCGAATTACTTAGCTCCTCCAGACTCGTGGTGATCCCCGGCTGCTCCGAGTTCAGCCTGGCAAGGAGGTCCGGCAAAATTCTATTGGAGGCGGAGCCCAAAAAACCAATCCGCAATTCTCCCACTTTTCCCGACTCGATTAGTTTCAGTTGGGCCTTAGCGGCTTCCAGATGGTTGATTACAAAGTCGACTTCACCTTTCAGAAACCTGCCTGGAACCGTCAATTCCACATGTTTTTTGTCCCGCTCAAACAAGCGCACCTCCAGCAGTTCTTCCAGCTGCTTGATCTGTCGGCTCAACCCAGGTTGGGAAATAAACAGTCGTTCGGCGGCTTTGCGATAGTTCAGCTCCTCTGCCACAGCTTGGAAATAAATGAGATGCCTCAGTTCCATTGATGCCTTTCAGTTATTAAATCATGACAAAAATAGTATCAAAAAGCATCATTATTAACCGGTAATTTTGGAAAGAATATAAGCTCTTCAAATGAGGTCGTTTAACGAGTTCTCATGTTTGACTGAGGGGTTCAAATAAGCCTGAGCGTAGTTGAGACCTATTTAGCCACCTATCCTAATACATTTTGACATCGTTCAATTTGACAAACCGAATTTCCCAAACAGTCTCTTATCGAAATCAGCCATGAAAACATTTCACTACGGACAGGACCATCTTACCGCTTCATTGGCCCTCAAACTAGCCAGAAAAGAAATCCGAGGAGTCTTGAGCCCCGAGACCATCGAAAAGGTCAGCAGATCCGCAGAAGCAGTCGCCCAAATCGCACAGGGCGAAGCTGCTGTGTATGGCATCAACACCGGCTTTGGCCCACTCTGCACCACTAGAATCTCCGCAGCCGACACGACTACTCTGCAGGAAAATCTACTAAAAAGCCACGCTGTCGGCTTGGGAGATGCTATTCCGGAGGAAATCTCCCGCCTGATGCTGGTCTTAAAAATCCATGCTTTGGCGCAGGGCTTTTCGGGAATCCGAATGGAGACTTTGGAGCGGACGATTTGGATGTTGGAAAATGACGTGATCCCAGTTGTGCCCGAACAGGGGTCCGTTGGAGCTTCCGGGGATTTGGCTCCGCTTTCCCATCTGTTTTTGCCTTTGATTGGCTTGGGGAAAGTACACTTCAAGGGAGAGGTCAGTAGTGCTCAAAAGGCTCTCGACCACTGTTCACAAAAGCCTCTCAGTCTCGGTCCGAAAGAAGGACTGGCTCTGATCAACGGTACCCAGTTCATGGCAGCGCACGGAGTGAAGATCGTCGACAGACTGCACAACCTTCTCACCCACGCCAGCATCACAGGAGCCATGATGATCGAGGGGCTGATGGGATCGGTCAAGCCATTCACTGCAGCATTGCATCAATTGAGGCCCTTTGCCGGAAACCAACACGTGGCACAAACCATTTTGAATCTGCTCCATGAGTCCGAGATAGTCAATTCCCATCTCCACTGCGCGCGTGTGCAGGACCCTTACTCCCTTCGCTGCATGCCGCAGGTTCATGGTGCCAGCTGGAATGTCTGGGCGCACCTGAGAGACTCCATCGAGACGGAGATTAATTCCGTGACGGATAATCCCGTAGTATTCGACGCCGAAAACACCGTCTCAGGAGGAAACTTCCACGGGCAGCCTATTGCGCTGCCGCTGGATTACGCCTGCTTGGCCGCCTCCGAGATTGGAAACATTGCCGACCGTCGAATTTATCTCTCGATCGAGGGGGATACGCCCGGAGTTCCGAAACTCCTCCTCGAGGAAACCGGCCTAAACTCTGGACTGATGATTCCGCAATACACCACAGCAGCTTTGGCATCGGAAAATAAGGGGCTCTGCTTCCCTGCTTCGGCGGACTCAATCCCAACTTCTTTGGGACAAGAAGACCATGTAAGTATGGGGAGCATAGGAGCAAGAAAAACACTTCGGGTAATCAGCAACGTGGAGAAAATCCTCGGCATAGAGCTTTTTTACGCCGCCCAAGCGATGGACTACCATGCACCGCTTAAGTCCGGCAAGATCATGACCGCGATCTACGAACGGGTAAGAAAGGACATCGAGCCGGTCGTTTCTGACCGCATACTGTATGAAGATATGGAGGCCGCTATCGAATTGATAAAAAGCGGAGAGCTAATAGACTTGGCAAAAGCTGTGGCAGAATCCGAGGGCCTTTCATTTGAAACACCTTGGAGTCAAGCATTTGATTTCTAAATTGAATGGATAAGTCCATGGAAAAAAACTTAAAACTCATCGGCCCGATCAACCAAGTTCTAACGCTGGACCAGCTGCCGCTCAAGGGCGCGCTGAGGGATGATCAGCTCGAAATCATCGAGCAGGCCGGCATCCTGATCGAAGGGGCAAAAATCCGCAAAATAGGAGCTTGGGCTCAGATGAAAGCCGAATTCGCCAATGCGGAATTGTTCGAGTTGGAAGAGGATTTTGTCGCCATTCCCGGTTTGGTGGATTGCCACACGCACATTTGCTTCGGCGGCAGTCGAGCTAAGGATTTCGCCATGCGAAATGCGGGGAAGTCCTACCTGGAAATCGCCCAATCGGGCGGCGGTATTTGGGATACAGTCACCCAAACCAGAAAGCTTGATTTGGACGAACTCTCTGCTGTGACGGTGAAAAATGCCAATCGCCATCTCTCCGAGGGTGTGACCACGATCGAGGTCAAAAGCGGCTATGGACTCTCCCTTTCGGAAGAACTGAAGATGCTCCGCGCGATCCAAAAAGCAAATGGGCTGACGGCTGCCGACTTGATTTCAACCTGCCTGGCCGCCCATATGAAGCCGCGCGATTTTGATGGAAGCGCGCGGGAGTATTTGGAGCTGATGGCAAGCCAGCTTTTTCCCATTCTGAAAAATGAAGGGCTTACCACCCGAATCGATGCATTTGTGGAGAGAAGCGCCTTTTCCGCGGAAGAAATCAGAGTCTACTTCCAAAGAGCCAAGGGGTTCGGTTTTGGACTGACCGTCCATGCAGATCAATTTACCACAGGCGGATCGGAACTTGCAGTCCAGCTAGGCGCCATCTCTGCAGATCATCTGGAAGCCTCTGGAGAAATTGAAATCAACCTTTTGGCCAAATCCGACACCGTCGCTGTAGCATTGCCTGGCGCATCTATTGGTTTGGGATGCGCTTTTACCCCAGCCCGAAAAATCCTCGATCAGGGTGGTGCCTTGGCCATCGCCTCGGATTGGAATCCGGGTTCGGCGCCCATGGGAGATCTACTCGCCGAAGCTTCGATTTTGGCAAGCTTCCAAAAACTCAGCTCTGCAGAGGCCTTGGCGGGCATAACATTCCGGGCAGCTGCGGCCTTGGGATTGAAGGACCGAGGAAAAATCACCTCGGGACTACTCGCTGACTTCATCCTTTTCCCTTGCGCCGACTATCGCGAAATCCTCTATCACCAGGGTAAGCTAAAACCTGCAATGATTTGGAGAAGAGGAAATAAGATTTAAACACAAGACTTAAGATTATTCATAGGGGTTCTTTTCGCCTCTTAACTCGTCTTTTACATGAATTTCCAAGATCAAATCAGACAAGGCATTCCCTCTAAACTTCCTCCTAAGAAAATGCGCAGCGCCAGCGTTTCCCACGCTCCAAAAAGGAAGGACATCCTTTCCCTTGAAGAGAAAAAGATGGCTTTGACAAACGCCTTACGCTATTTCCCTGCGGACTGGCACAAAGAATTGGCTGCCGAGTTCCTTGATGAATTAAAAGAATATGGTCGGATCTACATGTATCGGTTTATGCCCGACTATGCACTTGTCGCGAGGCCGATATTTGAGTATCCTGCCAAGACGCCACAGGCTGCCGCCATCATGCTGATGATCCAAAACAATCTCGATCCGGCGGTCGCCCAGCATCCTGAGGAGCTGATCACCTATGGAGGAAATGGAGCGGTATTTCAAAACTGGGCACAATACCTCCTCACGATGAAATACCTGTCCGAAATGACGGAGGAGCAGACGTTGCATATGTATTCCGGCCATCCCATGGGGCTTTTTCCCTCCTCCCCAGAAGCACCCCGAGTCATCGTCACTAACGGGATGATGATCCCGAACTACTCCAAGCCGGACGACTGGGAAAAATTCAACGCCTTAGGAGTCACCCAATACGGTCAGATGACTGCCGGCTCCTACATGTACATCGGTCCTCAGGGGATCGTCCACGGTACCACGATCACGGTGATGAATGCTTTTCGCAAAAAGCTTGAAAAAGGCGATTCCTCCAAAGGCAAGATTTTCCTAACCGCAGGACTAGGCGGCATGAGCGGCGCGCAACCCAAGGCCGGAAACATCGCCGGATGCATCACGGTTTGTGCAGAGGTAAACCCGGCTGCCGCCCGCAAGCGACATGCACAAGGCTGGGTGGATGAATTGATCGAGGACTTGGGCCAGCTCGTTGAGCGGGTGTTTGAAGCCAAGTTCAACCAAGAGGTTGTCTCGATCGCATTTTTGGGAAACATTGTGGACGTTTGGGAGCGATTTGACGCAGAAGACCTTTTTGTCGAGCTTGGCTCCGACCAGACTTCCCTGCACAATCCCTGGGCAGGAGGATACTATCCCGTCGGACTTTCCTTCGAGGAGGCAAACCAACTAATGGCGACAAACCCTAATGAATTCCGTTTCAAGGTTCAAGAATCGCTTCGTCGCCACGCAGCTGCAATCAATCGCCATGTGGCAAGAGGAACCTACTTTTTCGATTATGGTAATGCTTTCCTGCTGGAGGCTTCACGAGCTGGAGCGGATGTGATGGCCGAAAATGGCCTTGACTTCCGCTACCCAAGTTATGTGCAGGACATTTTGGGACCGATGTGCTTTGATTACGGCTTTGGTCCTTTTCGCTGGGTGTGTACGTCAGGGGACTCTGAGGACCTGAAAAAGACCGATCAGATCGCAGCCCGAGTCTTGGGCCAAATCCAAAAAAACGCACCGGAATCCATCTCCCAACAGCTGCTGGACAACATCACCTGGATCAGAGAAGCGGAAAAAAACCGACTGGTCGTCGGATCTCAAGCAAGAATCCTTTACGCGGATGCCGAGGGAAGGGCATTGATTGCCAAAGCGTTCAACGATGCGATTTCGAGCGGTGAACTGTCCGCTCCGATTGTTCTCGGCAGAGATCACCACGATGTCAGCGGAACTGACTCGCCCTATCGGGAAACAAGTAACATCTACGATGGAAGCAGATTCACCGCTGATATGGCCATTCACAATGTCATTGGGGACAGCTTCAGGGGAGCTACTTGGGTTTCAATCCACAACGGCGGAGGTGTGGGCTGGGGCGAAGTAATCAACGGCGGCTTTGGTTTGGTGCTAGACGGAAGCATTGAAGCCGAAAGGAGGTTAAAGTCTATGCTTTTTTACGATGTCAACAATGGTATCGCCAGGCGAGCATGGGCCAGAAATTCCGGTTCGCTGGAAGCCATTCAGCGGGAAATGGAAAGAAGTCCGGGATTGAAAGTGACGCTTCCGAATCTGGTGGATAAGGATATTTTGAAAGGGGTTTTGTAATAGGACTGCTTTTTCAAAGTTCAAACTGTGGAAAAGCCGAGCCTTCAATCCTCCGAAAAGACCTCTTCCAGATCCAGCACAAAGCCAGATAGTACCGTCGACTGGATTTTGTCTCCAGTGGTAAAAAGCTTGGAGGACTGATATTTTCCCTCTATCAGGGTGTAGACCAGAAGCGTGCATTCGACGGGATGGATGACCCAATATTCCCGAACTCCAAACTCCTCGTACAGTTCATATTTGTTCTGAAGCTCCACGCGATTATTGCTCGGCGAGAGGATCTCTACAATCAGGTCTGGCGGCCCCAAACAACCTTTTTCATCCAGTTTCGACGGATCGCAGATCACGGAAAGATCTGGTTGAACCACCGAATCCACCTTTTTGTCCTCAGGATTTCTGGAAAATCGCACGTCAAAAGGCGCGGCATAAACCTTGCATTTTTGGCCTTTTAAGAAATTCCCGAGAATCAAAAACAAGTTACCAGAGACTTCTTGATGCTTTCGACTGGGAGCTGCCGCCTTTTTAAACACCTTTCCTTTGATCAGTTCTACTATTTCCTCAAAGTCCCACTTGAGGTAATCTGCATAAGTGTAGCCCGCGAACGAATCACTTGGCTCTTCAAAAGTGCTCAAATCGATCTTTTCCTTTTGGGGTATTCTATACTCTTTCACAAGCAGAAGGTTTACTTTGTCAACAAAACTAACAGGCAACTTTTCTTAAGTTAGCACTATTATACTTTCTCTTCGAATCACATACCCATGAATCTCAACCAAAACCCTTCACCTTTTCACTGGTCAGGCCGCAAGTCCGAGCAAACCGAGTATTGGCACCAGGCAGTCCAAACCATCCCCAGCCTGAAGATCAGCCAGGACAGCCGAGACAAAATCGGGATTTTGGGCTACTCGGGTGAGGAAGGCGTAATCCGCAACCAAGGCCGTATCGGCACTATAGAAGGCCCTTCGGTGATCCGAAAAATGCTTGGCTCGATAGCCCTGCACTTGCCAGAAGGACTGCCGATCTTGGATTATGGGGATATTTTCACGCTGGATCAGGATATGGAATCCTCCCATGACGCAATCACCCAAATCACCTATGATCTGCTGTCCAGCAACCACTTTCCGGTTTTGCTTGGAGGCGGTCACGATTTGGCTTTCGCCCACGGCCGGGGAGTCTTGAATTATGTTCGAGAAAAGAACGAGAAATTGGGCATCATCAACCTGGACGCTCACTTTGACCTTCGCCCATTGGTCAAAGAAAAAGGACACTCAGGATCTCCATTTTTTCAGCTTGCCGAAGAGTTTGGGGAAGATTTTCACTACCTGGCATTGGGAATTCAACGTGCTGCCAACCCTAGATCACTTTTCGAAGCAGCGGAAAAACTAAAAGCCCGATACATAGTAATGGAGGAATTTCGGCTTCACAACTGGGAGTTTATCCAGGAGCAAATTCTTTGGTTTATCGATTCTGTCGACAAAATCTACCTCAGCATCGACATGGATGGATTTTCCTCTGCCTTTGCGCCGGGAGTCTCTGCCCCCTCTCCCATGGGTTTTAATCCCCAAATTGCCTTTAAGGTTTTTGAACTGATAGTCAAAAGCAACAAGCTAATAAGTATCGATGTGGTAGAGCTCAACCCGCAATTCGACCAGGACAATGCCACGGCGAGACTGGCGGCTAGAGCGGTGGAATATATTGTGAGGAAAAAGTTTGTGAAGTAGTCGACAGAAAAAAAAAAGGAGCCAGACGATGACGTCAGGCTCCTTTTTTTTATAAGGATTTTTGAAACTGTTGATTGTAAATTGATCAAGGAATCCACTTCACCTTGCTGAAATCCGGCTTACGCTTCTCCAAGAAGGCGTTTCTTCCTTCCACCGCCTCTTCCGTACCGTAAGCGAGTCGGGTGGCTTCACCGGCGAATACCTGCTGCCCCACCATCCCGTCGTCGGTCAGGTTCATGGCAAACTTCAGCATCTTGATAGAAGTTGGGGATTTGGCCAAAATTTCCTGAGCCCACTGATAGGCGGTGGCTTCCAGTTCCTCGTGCGGGATCACAGCATTCACCATTCCCATTTCGAAGGCCTCCTGAGCAGAATAGTTTCTACCCAAAAAGAAAATTTCACGGGCCTTCTTTTGACCTACCATCTTTGCCAAATAGGCAGAGCCATATCCCCCGTCAAAGCTGGTCACGTCTGCATCGGTCTGCTTGAAAATCGCATGTTCTTTGCTCGCCAAGGTCAGGTCGCAGACCACATGAAGGCTGTGCCCCCCGCCTACTGCCCAACCTGGAACAACCGCAATCACCACCTTGGGCATGAATCGAATCAAGCGCTGCACCTCCAAAATATTCAATCGATGGTAGCCATCCTCACCCACGTAACCCTGATTTCCGCGTGCCTTTTGATCACCTCCTGAGCAGAACGCCCAACCTCCGTCTTTTGGCGACGGCCCCTCTCCGGAAAGCAAAACAACGCCGATCGAAGTATCTTCCTGCGCATCATAAAATGCGTCGTAAAGCTCCGCTGTGGTTTTGGGACGAAAGGCATTGCGAACTTCAGGTCTGTTAAAAGCGATACGGGCCACGCCCTTGCATTTTTTATAGGTGATATCCTCGTATTCTTTGGCAGTAATCCACTCCATGATTTTCGATTTGGTTAAAAATCCGATTTTTGTGCAAGATAGTAGCCTAGCCTGGAATTTGCAGAATACCCAAACCCTTTCTAATCCCGCGTTTCAAATGTTTCAACTCCACATCGGAAATCAGATTTTCGGCAATTTTACTGACTTCGAGTTGGACATTTCTGCATTTTCCGAGATTGAAAGAGCCGCTTTGGTTTTTTGCAAGGCTTGGCTTTCTGGACAAAAAACATTCGTTCAGCAAACCTCCGGCTCTACCGGTACTCCAAAAAAAATCGAGCTCAGTCGAGAGCAAATGCAATCCAGCGCGGAGGCAACAGGTATTTTTTTCCAAGCAAATCAGACAAAAAAGCTACTCTGCTGCCTTAACCCAGAATACATTGCAGGCAAGATGATGCTGCTGCGGGCCATGGTTTGGAACTGCCCGGTTTGGCTGGTCGAGCCAAACGGAAACCCGCTTCAAGGACTTGATTTTACCCCTGACTTTGTCGCAATGGTACCGCTGCAAGTGGAAAAAGCCATGCAAAACGAGGAATCTCTCGCTATTCTTAGGCAAGTCGGTCACTTGATCGTAGGCGGAGTGCAAGCTTCTGAATCGCTAAAGATGCAATTGCGAGAAAACCATATCCAAGCCTGGCAGACGTATGGGATGACGGAGACGGTCTCCCATATCGCTTTGGCTCGGATCGACGAAGAGGATCTGATCTACCAAACCCTGCCAAGCGTGAAAATCGGACAAGATGAACGGGGCACGCTGTGGGTCCAGTCTCCGATGAGTGGACCGGACAGGATCCAAACCAACGATCTGGTTGAAGTTTATTCTGAAGATAGATTTCGCTGGCTGGGCCGCGTAGATTTCACGATCAATTCCGGAGGTGTCAAGCTTCATCCCGAGCAGCTGGAGCAAAAAAGTGAAGCGACCATCCAAACAGTTTTCCCCAACTCGCAGTTTTTCTTTTTCGGAAAGGCGGATGAAAGACTCGGCCAAAGGCTCGTTCTGATATTGGAAGGAGAAACAAACCAAAAGAAGTCGGAGCAGCTATTGGAGGATTTGAGGCGAGTTCTGCATCCGTATGAAGTGCCAAAACAGATCCAATTCCGTTCTTCATTTGTCAAAACGGCCAGTGGAAAAGTAAATCGATTAAAAACCTTTGAATCCAAATGTTGATCTCCGTCATCCTTTTTCTATTTCATTTTCTCGCGTCACCATTGGATGGACAGGAAAACGTGTTGAGGGTGACGATCCAAGAAACCGAATCTGATCGCGGAAAGATCTTGGTCTTGGTTTTTGATCAGGAAGAGGGATTTCCCGATCAAGTAGAAATGGCAGTTAGAAAATTTGCGATCGCGCCAACAAATGGCAAGGCTCAAATCGAGCTTTCCGACCTACCACCCGGAAAATACGCCTTTACCGTGCTCCATGACGAAGATGACAATGAGGTCATGAACACCAGCCTTCTCGGCCTGCCTACGGAGAAGTATGGATTTTCCAACAATCCCAAAATCTACTTCAGTCCCCCAAGTTTCGAAAAAGCAGCTATTAGCTTCGGTTCGGAGTCAAAAAACATAGAAATCAGCCTCCGCTAGTCTATATCCCTCAGCCAGCCAGTGATACTGATTCGTTCTTTGTGGGTGGGAAGAACCTCATGGGGAATCTCGGCGCTCAGGAAAACGACCAGCCTCCCTCCCAAAGGGAGCACATCCTCTGTGAGCTCAGTACCATCGTCTTGCGGAAAATACATTCTCAAGGCTCCCCCATCCTTCTGAGTCCAAGAATCATTGAGATACAGGATCACCGTCACCACACGGTGGGGCACCGCATGAAACTGATCCAAGTGCCGGACATAGAAAGATCCGACTGGATACCTTGCAAAATGGCCTTCAAATGACCGAAGGCCTAGAAAGCAACGACGGTTTAGGGCCATGCGAACTTCCTCTATTTTTCCCCAATACTCGGATTGAAGCGGACTGAGCCTCTCTGAGTCCATCCAGAGTACTTGGTCGCTTCTGATCTCGGTCCTCACCTGTTTACTTTCACCCACGCCCACTGCCGCTTGCCGGAATTTGCCTCCATTGAGCAGGTCAATTTGTTCTTCCAAAAGGGCCTTTCGAAAGCTCTCATCAATGAAACCATCGACGATGGCATAGAATTTTTCATAAATCTCCGCAGAGATCCGATCCAGAAGCTCTTCCAAGGGAACGGGGTTTAGCCCTGCAAAATAACTACTTAATTGGCCGAAAAACCATACTTTTGCGCAAAGCAAAAACGATGAATTCTTCAACGAAACGGTATAGCGGCCTGGTCTTGGAATACGACTCCGGAATTGTTCCCCCTCCATACAGCCATGTTTTCCGTCTCGCCTTGGACTGGAGCAAAGGTCAACTGGACGTGGCACTGGACCTTCACTACACCGATAGGGACGAACTCAGCGAAGAAGAAATCCTCGACGAAGGCTTCACGCTCAACGACGACTACAGCCACAAAGGCCCATTGAACGGAGTCTGGATCAAGCCCTTGCAGCAGCTTTATGACAAAAGCCGTTGGACCAACAAGGACATCGAAGACGGTGGAATCACCGTTACTCCGATTGAAAAAGGGAAAGACGACGGCGTGAAAATCCCCGCTAACCAAGAAGAGTGGCAACTCATGGCCCAAGACTTGATCCAAGCTATCTATGAAACGGTTAACAAAGAAGCCCCTTTGCAGATTCATTACAGACTAGTCGAGGGAGACACTTCTACTGACTGCAGCATCACCGTGTATTTTTCCAACCGGGAGGTGATTTTTGAGAAAGAGGGTGCTTCGCGCACCATCAACTGGGAATATGCCATACAGCTTATGAAGCTCGTCTTCACACCTGACTACCACTACGAGATGGCCAAGGAAGAGCCTGGCAAAAAACGGGGGGCATACATCGACTGCGGCGATGGCTATTGGCATGAACTGGGAAAAGGTGTGGTTAACATGGATCCGTCCTTCGATGCCGTCGGCAAAATCAAATCTGGCTTTTCGGGCTTGATGCAGGAATAAATATTCCCAACAAGCAAAAAACTGCCTGATTTATCTATATTTAGCTAAAGGTAGATCAGGCAATTTTATGTCAAACGGGAAAATATTCATCAGCTACCGAAGAGAGGATACTTCGGGGGAGTCCGGCAGACTCAAGGACAAACTTGAGCAGGTATTCGGCCAGGAAAATATTTTCTACGATGTAGAAACTCTGGAAGCCGGGCTGAATTTCGACGAGTCGATTGCCAAGGCTCTGGGCGAAAGTAAAGTGCTCCTTGCGATGATAGGGCCCCATTGGCTAAAAGTCTCCGACTCCAAAGGTGTCCTCCGAATCCAAAAGCCAGACGATTGGGTGAGGAAGGAAATTTCCGAAGCCTTGAGGAGAAACCTGAGGGTGATCCCGGTCTTGGTCAATGGAGCCGAAATGCCCGACCAAGCCGAGCTGCCTGAGGACTTAAAAGAGCTATCACTCAAGCATGCCCAAGAACTGAGTAGCTCCCGATGGAACTACGATGTGGGAGAATTGACGAAGGTGCTCGAAAAAATCATAGCCAAAAAACCGGAGCCTAAACCACAGCCTCAGCCTAACCCCAGACCTTTTTCTCCTCCCATCGCCAAGCCCAAAAGCTGGTGGGCAAAAAACTACCTCTGGGTGCTTGGAGGAATCGTGGTGTTTATTGGCTTGATAGGATTGTGCTCCAACCCAGAAACCGAAACCTACCCAATTGATGATTCTGGCAACGTCGCAACAGACTTCCTTGATGCGGATACTGCGATGGCCTCGGGAACCGTCGGTGAGCCGGATTTCGAAGATAACGGAAATCAGGGTTCCGAACAGTATGAGTTTGATCTGGCGGGAGAATGGTCGCTGTACCTGAACGGGCAGAAAGTGAGCATCCTCATGGTGAGCCAAGAAGGCGCAAACCTTGCCTACTACGAATACAATCTTTTAAATCAAAAAACAGCAGAAGGTAATGGACAGGTCGACGGGCAATATCTCGCTATGGACTACTACGGCGCCACCGGAGTAAACGCCACCATATCCATGAGCACGAACAATTCAGGCCAGACTTGGGTTGGGACCATTTATTTCCCAGCTACAGCTGTCACCGCCGAGCTGAAACTCACTAGATAAATCACCCCCGGATCTTTCTCAAATCCGCATGGATATCCCGGATCATTTCTCCCAGATCATCAAGTGTGAGCGGCTTTTTCTTGTCTCCAGGATTCGGAAAATCGGTACTGATAAAAGCCTTCGCTTCCCAAATTTCCAACACATCTTCGCCCTTGACCTCATAGGGCCTATAGTGCTCGTTGTCAGAAACCAAAAAAAGCTTTCCATTTTCTTCCAGATAGTTGAACACCCGCTTGTAGACCACGCCCTCAGTTTGGGTCACTAGGACGTAGGTACCTCCGCTTTTGATTTGCTTCAATTGCTCCACATAGGCTCCGATGACTATGGTGCCCGGCACAAGTGGAAGCATGGAATCGCCCGAAAGCTCAAAAGCTCGATAGGTAGCCTGACGGGAAAGACTGGGCAAGTGAAACTGCGGCAGCGTCTCCATATACTCTGGATCCGCAAAGCCGTTCAAATAGCCCGCAGAGGCTTTTTGACCCACCAACGTGATGTTTTCTTTGTCAGATTCGTCTGCGGCGATGGTCAGGATGTTGAGCCCTCGTTTTTGTATCGCCCTTCTTCCCAGCTTCTCAATATCGTGCTCTAAAAGTTCCTCTACTCCCACTTCGAGGATTTCACAGAGCTTTTGCAAGGTCGTCAACTTCGGCTCGGAACGCCCATCTTCATAAGCCGATATCATCGTACGCTGCACATCCAGCTGATCTGCCAGATCATTCTGGGTTATTCCCTTCTGCTTTCGCAAAAAACGGAGATTGGATGCCAGAAAACTCATGCCGAAAAGAGATAAAAATTGTGATCATCTGAACTCGGTGCCACCGGAAAAAACGGATTGATATTCATCGTTTCCATCCTTCTTTGCTCGAGACGGTTTTTGATCTCCTCGATGATATCCCCGACCGGTTTGGGCTCGGTCACCAGCAGGTAGCCATACTGAGGCTTTTGCTGGTCCTCGACAAAAAACTTGACCTGACAATTTCCAGACGCAAGAGTCTTGGTCGTGATGCTGATCTTTTCGGCTTGTTCCATAGTTGTTCCAGATTTATGCCTGCTAAGTTAAAAATGTTGTTTTTATAAACATACGAATGAGTGAAAAATAAACATTTTGATTGACGATTTCTGTCAGACTTATTAAAAAACACACAAGTCTCTATAAATCAACACAGATCAGCATGGTGAATTCCGATTTTTTTGACAAGAACCACTGCTTAATCGGTTTTATTACCGCTCAACTAATTCTGGCCTGACTTCCTTCTCATATATGGCTTCCTTTGTAGCCTAATGCCTCCGCTCTTCCGACTACCCATCAGCAGCACAGTGTAGAAAAGAGAAATTAAACCAAACCATGAAATACCTATTATCCTTTTTGCTTTTTTTATCAAGCTTATGCGCCGCCTTTTCCCAGACTTACACGGTTCGGGGAAAAGTACTGGACACCAGCAGCAAACAGGGAGTCCCCTATGCCAACGTCCTCCTGCTTTCTGTTGCGGATTCGGCTCAAGTCACTGGAGTCATTTCTGACCTTGAGGGAAATTTTGAATTGGCAACATCATCCGAAGGAGACCATATTCTCAAAATCCAATATCTGGGTTACAACAATGCTTTCAGAAATATCCATATCACGGGCGATTTGGATATGGGCACGATCGCAATCGCAGAGGAAGCCACCGCACTGAGCGAGGTGGTAGTCGCGGCAAGAAGGGCGACAGGGACGCAAAAAAGTGACACCACCATGTACAACGCAGATGCCTTCAAGACCATGAAGGACGCAAGTGCACAGGTATTGATCGAGAAGCTTCCCGGAGTGGTATCCGAAAACGGCGCCCTGCAGGCACAGGGGGAAAGTATCGCCCAAATCCTGGTAGATGGCAAACCGTTTTTTGGGACAGACGTGAAGACCGCCCTACAAAACCTCCCCGCTGAAGTGATCCAAAGCATAGAGATCTTTGACCAAAAGAGCGAAAAAGCCCAGCTAAGTGGATTTGATGACGGACAGCGACTCAAGACAATCAACATCATCACCAAGCCCAACCGACGAAAGGGCCAGTTTGGAAAGGCTACGGCCGGATACGGCACCGACGAGCGCTACCTGGCTGGGGCCAGCATCAATGCTTTTGATGAGAATCGACGAATCACCTTTACCGGATTGACCAACAACGTCAACATGCTCAACTATTCGAGCGACCCCAACTCCCAAGACAACGCCAATCCCCAGGAAGGGATCATCACAACCAATATCCTCGGACTGAACTACACGGATCTGTGGGCGGAAAAGATCAAGGTAACCGGAAGCTATGTCTTCTCCAAAAGAGAAAATGTAGGCGTGGTCAACCGCTTCCGGGACTATGTCACCACGGACGAATCCAGCCAGTTTTACACGGAGACTGCCACAGATTTTCGCATTAATGACGAGCACCAAGCCCATCTTCGCTTGGACTACAACATAGACGACAAGAACCGAATCCTTTATATTCCACGCTTCTCGGCCCGATTTGAGACCGAGCGCTCTGCGTTTGTCGGCCAGACAGAAGACGGCAACAACTTGATCAATGAGGTGGACAACCTCAAGACCGGTTACTACAAAGATTACGACTTGTTCAATAGACTCCTCTATAGCCACAAGTTTGACAAGCCAGGTCGTACGCTCACGCTGAGAGCCAATTTGGCAAACAACCTGAACATCGACGAGTCCGATCGCAAGGCCCGAAACACCTACTATGAATCCGACGGGGTAAGAAATGAAAACCTGGACCAGCGCACCACCCGCGAGCGCACCGGTGACTCTTGGGAGACGGGAATCTCTTACACTGAGGCTTTGGGAAAAAGAGGTCAGATGGAATTAGAATACGAAATCGGCAACAGAGGAAACGATTCGGACAAATTGACCTATGATGTCGAAGGTGGGGACTTCGAAACCGGAACGCTCTTCCTTGATACAGCGCTCAGCAACACGTTCCAAAGTGAATACCTAACCCAAGAGCTCGAGTTCGGCTATCAATTCAGCGCTGAAAAGCTGAAAATGCAAGCGGAAATCCAATACCAGGATGCCCGTTTGGACAATTCCCAGGAATTCCCGCAGGCTTTTGAATTAAGCCGCAACTTCAATAGCATCCTGCCTACCGTGCGGCTGGAATACCAATTTTCACCCAACACCAACATACAGCTCGACTACGATACCCAAACGGACGAACCGCAGATCAGCCAGCTGCAATCGGTGATAGACAACTCCAACCCCCTCCAGCTCCGCACAGGAAATCCCGAGCTCGACCAGTCCTATCGAAATCAATGGAGAATGAGGCTGAGGAGCAACAATCCCGACACGGACAAAAGCTGGTTTGTCTACGCCCAGGCGAGCGTCATTGACGACTATATCACCAACAGCTCTTTCATCGCCCAGGAGCCGACCGAAATCCAGGACGGAATCATCCTCGAAAAAGGCTCTCAACTCAACAAACCCGTCAACTTGGACGGATACTTCGAATTCAGGTCTTGGATGAACTATGGCATGCCTCTGGATTTTATCCAGTCCAAACTCAACGTCAACCTAGGCGGCGGAGTGTCCAAACTGCCAAGCTTGGTCAATGATCAAGTGGGCTTCAATAATTCCCAAAGAATCGTTGGTGGGTTCTCAGTCAATTCCAGCATCAGTGACCAGATTGACTTCAATATCTGGTCGAGGTCATCTTTTAACGAAGTGGAAAACACCGTCAATCCAAGTTTGAACAACCAATTCTTCCAGCAGCGTTTCCGGGTCAACTTCAACTGGATATTTTGGGCGGGCTTCGTCTACAGACTCGACCTCAACCACCAGATCAACTCGGGGCTTTCCGAGGGATACGACAACAACTTCTCCTTGGTCAACATGAGCTTGGGGAAAAAGGTCTTCAACAATCAGCGCGGAGAAGTCAGCGTAATGGTCTATGATCTTTTGGGCCAAAACGCCAACGTCCGCAGAAACATCGCAGAGACCTACATCGAAGACGTGCAGACCAACGTCCTCCAGCAATATGTGATGCTGTCCTTCACCTACAATCTACGCAGGTTCAGCAAAGGGATGGATGAGGGAGAGTACAATCAGATGTACCAAAACAACTAACTGAAAAAGCCTTGGAGAATGAATCTCCAAGGCTTTTTCCATCTTTCAGCTGCCAACTGCGACTGATCATTGCCTACTGAAATTATCTTTCCCAAAAGGCCGGAGGAGCAATCCCTAAAGCTCTCAGGTACACGTAGCCCTGTCCTCGGTGATGGATTTCATTGTCGATGAAATAAAGCAGCGTGCAGTATCCTTGGTCCTCATATTGGCCAAAAGCCACTAGCTTTTCCTGAAATCTCCCCTCATGGATCTGCTCCCAATACTGGTTAATTTGCGCTGTGGTCTTATCCCAAAGCTCGAGCAACTTTTCCTTGCTCCCCTTGGCCTGATCGCGCTCATCCAGCTCTCTCCATTCATCGGTTGCGAGGCCTACTACCCCTGGTCCGGCGATGGCAAGCAGCTCGGCCGCGAGCTCGGCAAAAGTCCGCATGCCACCAATGCTGAAGGAGAAGAGGTCTTTTTCAGGAAATGCTTCGATCGTTCTGCGGGTGAGTGCGCGGTGTCCCTGCCAGTGCGCCAGAAGTTGTTCCCTTGAAATCAGCGTTTCGTTTTTCACTTGAGTTTCCATAGTTTTTTTGGTTAGGTTGTTTAACTGATTCAAAGAAACTGCCGCCCAGTGACAACAGTATGTCAGTAGGCTTTTCGTATTTTTCATTTTTTCAGAAAAAAATTAAAACAATGAACCGGATCGACCGACTTACGGCCATTCTCACGCAGCTTCAGTCCAAGCGCGTCATCAAAGCACATGAAATCGCCGACCGGTTTTCTATAAGTTTGAGAACGGTCTACCGGGATGTCCGCGCGCTTGAGGAAGCTGGAGTTCCGGTCATCGGAGAAGCCGGACAAGGCTATTCTTTGGTGGAAGGGTATCGATTGCCTCCGGTGATGTTCACGCAGGAGGAAGCGCAGGCCTTTTTGGTAGCTGAGAAAATCTTCGAAAAACTATCCGACAGGAGCAGTGGTGAGCACTTCCGCTCCGCCATGCTCAAGATCAAATCCGTGCTTCGTAGCTCCGAAAAGGACCGACTTGACCAGCTTTCTCCTTTGGTGGCTGTTTTCAGAAACCGAAATCAACTTCAGCAAAAAGGAAAAGACGAACATCTCCGGGTAATCCTGGATGCGCTTAGTTCCAAAAAACTGCTGGAAATGAGCTATACGACCTTTGACGAAGAAAGGACCAGCGTGCGGACGGTGGAAGCGGTGGGGGTGTATTATGCCTTTGAGCAGTGGTATATGATCGGTTGGTGTCGGCTGAGAAAAGATTACCGAACCTTTCGCCTGGATCGCATGAATAGCCTAAAAACGTTCGAAGAAATCTATGACCCGCTAGCGCACCCCACGCTGAAAGAATACATCGACAAAGTCCGTGCTGCTGAAAATCTCATTCAAATCGTTCTTTCTGTACCGCTTTCCTTTGAGAAATATCTTCGGGTTCAAAAGTATAACCAAGGCTTTGTGATGGAAAAACGATCGGAGGATGGTGTGGAAATGACGTTTATGACTTCGCACCTAGAAGGCTTTATTCGATGGGTCGTCTGCTTGGCAGACCAAATAAAAATCATCTCCCCTCCCGAGGCAAAGGAAAGGTTGAGAGAATTGGCAGAAGAGATCAGAAATAACTCAAACTAAAACAAATGCACCAATTATCATTCATCTTCTATCTCCTCGACATTTGGCTTACCGCTCGCATTTGGTTTCAACTTGCTTATCGGCTACAGGAAAGGCAGCTTCCCCGTATCTCAAAAAAAAACGACATACCAAAATGTCTGCTGCCCAAGCGTTTAACCTTTTACGATATTTCACTAATTTGTTAAAACAAACCTCTTGAAAATCAATACCATGGAAGCTTTAATAATAGGAATGCTATTTTTGATATTAGGCTTAGTGATCAGGGCACATCCCAACATTTTGGCAGGATATGGAAGTTTATCGCAGTCTGAGCGGGACAATGCCGAGAAAAACGGGCTGCGCTTTTACGGGTTCTTGCTTTTCATCCTGATGGGCGTAGTCACATTGCTCGGCTACCTCGCGTCTATTTGGCTTGAAACCCCAAAACTGTCCACTACAATCGCGATGATCGCCACGATGGTCGGGATGGTGGTGGCCGTGGTCGGTGGGAATTTTTTGGTCAATAACCGAAGCAGATAAAACAAATCCATTCGATAAAACCTATTCTAAAACGCCTCCGATATGAAAATCGACGTTCTCCTTTACATCTTAAGCCTTATCGTATTGATCGCCTCAATTTGGCTTGCGATCGAATTTTCGTATTCTGGAAGAATGCTTTCCTATGCTGGTATATCGGCTTTTCTGGGACTTGTCCTAAATGTAGTGAGCTACTCTACCAAAGGTGGGGTTTGGGCCCGGCCCTCGGAAAACCGTGAAAAAGTCTTGTAAAACAGGACACCAACGAACAAAAAGCCCTAGGCGATTTTCATTACCCAGGGCCTAATTTTCGATAGTCAACCTCTGAACTTCCCCTTCAGCATCGCCAGCTTTTCGGCCATCCTGCCTTGAGGTTCTTCAGTTTTCTGGGACTTCGGCGAAGGCTTTCCTTGACTTTTGCCCCGCTCCGCAAAAGGATCGGATTTCATGCTCAAGGCAATCCGCTTTCTCGGAATATCCACTTCCATCACCGTCACCTGCACTTTTTGATTCACAGTCACAACCTCGTTGGGATCTTTCACAAATCTATCCGCCAAGTGGCTCAGGTGAACCAAACCGTCCTGATGCACCCCAACATCTACAAAAGCCCCAAAGGCAGTGATATTGGTCACCACGCCTGGCAGCTTCATTCCAACCTTCAGATCGGCCATGGAATTGACTCCGTCCTGAAAATTGAACACCTCAAAAGTCTCACGCGGATCGCGTCCTGGCTTTGCCAATTCCTCCAGGATATCCTGTAATGTGGGCAAGCCAACCGTCTCGGACACGTAGTTTTTCAGGATAATCTTGCTTCGCAAATCATCCGAACTCATCAATTCTTTGACAGAGGTATTCAGGTCTTTTGCCATTTTTTCTACCAACTCGTAGCGCTCCGGATGGACGGCTGAAGCGTCCAGAGGATGCTTTGCTTTGCTGATTCTCAAGAATCCTGCGGCTTGTTCAAAGGCCTTGTCACCCAATCGAGGCACTTTTTTCAATTGAGCTCTGCTGGTAAAAGGTCCGTTTTCGGTACGAAAATCCACGATATTCTGTGCCAAAACCGGTCCTAAACCGGAAACGTAAGTCAGCAACTGTTTGGATGCGGTATTGACCTCCACTCCTACTCCGTTCACTGCCGACATCACCGTGTCGTCCAGAGAATTTTTCAGCGCATTTTGGTCCACGTCGTGTTGATACTGGCCCACGCCGATGGATTTAGGATCGATTTTCACCAGCTCTGCCAAAGGATCCATCAGTCGGCGACCGATCGAAACAGCGCCTCTGACGGTCAGATCCAAGTCAGGAAATTCTTCCCTGGCCACCTCTGAAGCCGAGTAGATAGAGGCTCCCGCTTCATTGACCATCGTTACGATGACAGATTTGGGAAGGCCGAGATTTTTCACAAAGGCTTCAGTCTCCCGTCCCGCCGTACCATTTCCGATGGCGATGGCCTGAATGCCAAACTTTTCGGCCAAACCTTTTACAATCATGCCTGCCTCGGCAGTTCTCCGCTGGGGTTCGTGGGGATAGATCGCTTCGTAATGCAAAAACTGGCCCTGTGGTCCCAAGCATACCAATTTGCAACCCGTACGGAAACCGGGATCAATTGCCATCACGGACTTTTCTCCCAAAGGCGCTCCGAGCAACAACTGGCGGAGATTTTCCGCAAAAACCCTGATCGCCTCCTCGT